>JBMFQU010000020.1:0-22703 GCA_049968435.1 Brevinematia bacterium
TTAGTTCTTTACGAAAGATATAATTTCTTATTAGGTAATCCCTTTAAAAGTAAGTAAAAAAACCTTTATTACTAATAGATTTAGAAGTTTTTAAAGGCTTTTTCGTCGCATTAGTATTTTTATTTAGTAATCATTTTTTCAATTTTGATTGAAAAAATGAAATAATTATATTAAAATTATCCTTAATAAAGCTAAGGAGGCTATGTTATGAAAAGAACAAAATTGTTAATAATTTTAATTTTAAATGTAATTGGGACAATAGGATTTATAGCTGTAAACATTTTTTCAGTGCTTTATCCTATCAATAACAAAACCCAGAAAGAAATATCAGATATGTTTTTTTCGTTAATAACACCTGCACCATTTACTTTCTCAATATGGGGAATAATTTATCTATTACTAATTCTATTCATTATTTATCAAGTAGTACTATTTATAAAAAAAGAATCATACCCAATTGAGAAAACTGGAATATGGTATTTTATAACATGTATTCTTAATATTTCCTGGATAATAGCATGGTCTTACATACAAATAGAGATATCATTAGCTTTAATCATTCTATTTTTTGTCTCACTAATAGTAATTTATAACCGCCTAGGTATAGGAAAACAATCAAGTTCTACTCTTGATAAGATATTCCTAAACTTACCCTTTAGCGTATATACTGCTTGGTTAGCAATAGCAACAACTCTAAATATAACAATACTCCTTATAAAACTTAATCTGAGACCTTTTCTAGGAATACCTGATGACATTTGGGGATTTATAGTAATAATATTACTATCAAGCATAACAGCTTATACTGTAATTAGAAGAAATGACATATTTTTCGGAATGACTGCTATATGGGCTCTTCTTGGGATTTTATCTACGAGATTAAATAACATATATCTAGCTCCATTGACATTATCAGCTACAGTTGGTGGAATAGTTATATTAACAATTCTAGAATTCTACAAAATAATAAAGAAAGAAGTGTACTCTTAATCTAAACTCTTTCTAAAATCTCTTGCGAACTCAAACATATTTTTTAGATTATCAACCTCATCTCTCTCTATATACCCTTTGAATTTTTCTACATCTTTAATAAATATATCAAGTATGGAAAGAACATTCTCTTTATTTCTTGAAATTATATCAACCCATAACTCTGGATCACTTTTGGAAACTCTAGTAGTATCAAGCAAACCTTTACTAAAAATACCTAGAAATTTCTCTTTAGCGAAATCAGACTTAGACAAAGTATAAGACAAAACATAAGAAACAAGATGGATAAAATGACTAGTTTGAGAAACAATTTTATCATGATTCTCTGGAGAAATAATCAAAGTACTCATCCCGAGAAATTTCCAAAATTCAGAAACAATTTTAACAATATGATCTTCATTATTATACGGTGTTATAACACATAGAGATCCTTCAAAAATACTTGGATCAGCATTTTCAAAACCCGATTTATCACTTCCTGTCATAGGATGCGATCCAACAAAACTAGGATTGTTTATATTCTCCACAACAAACTTCTTAACACTACCAACATCTGTAACAACGCAACTTGGAGAAAGAAATATCTTCAAACTATCAAAAACCTTAGGTATGTAAGAAACATTTGAACAAATTACCACCAAATCAGAGTTTTTTAAACTTTCTAGATTGGAATAATCTGTAATTACATCAATAAGTTCGGAATTCTTAGATGACTTAACCTTAGAAATATCTCTTGTAATTCCTACTAATTCAACATCTGGATACTTACTCTTCAAAGCTATAGAAATACTTCCACCTATAAATCCAAGTCCTGCGATGGCAATTTTCTTAAACAAACTAATCCTCCAAGTTGAAGGAGAATAGATCAGATGACTCAAGTATATCTTCGTAATCTTCCGGTTCTAATCCATTGAATTTGTTCATAGCAGAATCGATACCTTCAAATATAATTACCTCTATAACTTTTTTAAAAACTTTCAAAGTCTTACTCAAGATTTGATATTCTTTAAGAGTAATATTTGATAAAACCCAATTCTCAAGAGGCATATAATCTGGCTTTTCACCAATACCTATTCTTATTCTAGTAAAAAGATCTGTTTTTAAGTAATAAGCAACAGATTTTAATCCGTTATGCCCACCACTTGATCCTTCTTTTCTTATTCTTATCTTACCAATCGGTAAAGAAACATCATCACAAACAACTATTATATCTTCAGGTGGTATTTTCAAGAAACTAGCAGTATATAACACAGGTTCACCACTTATATTCATATAAGTTTGAGGTTTAAGCAAAGCAACCTTTTTATCACCGATTTTCGCAATACCTAAAGCACTCTTCTTCTTCTTAATATCAAACTTTACATTATACTCTTTAGCAAGCGCATCTATAGCCATAAATCCAACATTATGTCGGGTATAAACATACTGAGGACCAACATTACCTAATCCAACTATTAATTTAGCAAAACTTCTAGCCATACTTGTATAAGTATAAATAAAAAAGTTTAAAAATTCAACATTAACTACCTTTATAAACACCAGCTATCAATGTGTTATCATGATTTAGTATTCTATAAGGTACCTTATCTCTAATTTTATAAACTACCAATGTATCCCCTATATCCAAATCGGAAATATCCAACTTTATAGACTCCGGAATCTGATTTGCTTTAACTTTTATCTTCAAATTCCAAACAGCCCTTCTAAAAGCACCACCTAACTTACTACCTTTTGCAACCCCAATAAATTCAACAGGAACAACAACAGAAACTTCCTCATCACCTGATACACTCTGTAAATCAACATGGCTTATAGTTCTCTTAACAGGATGAATCTGTAAATCCTTGACAAAAACAGTCAAAACATTATCACCTAGATCAAGTTTAAAAAGCTTATTTCTACCAACTTTGTGTAATAACTTTTCAAAATCATGATAGCTAAGATAAATATGTAAATTAGATTCTAAGTTTTTCCCATAAACAACGGCAGGAAGATAACCTTGATCCCTTAAATCAGCAGCAGATTCCTTACCAAGCTTATCTCTCGTATAACCTTTTATCGACAAATCCATATACTTTCCCCACTTAGTTTCAAGATTAATTATAAATAAGACTAAAAAAATTTTTCAAACAAAAAGTCATTCTAAAAACAACTTAATCAATCCCAAACATGGTTAAAGTAATGAAGATTTTGAAAAAGTAACTTCTAATAGTTTTTAATATATTTAGAATTAAGGAGAAAACTATGAAAAAAACACTTACTGTAATAATACTCATGCTATATGCAACCGCTTATGGTCAATATGAAGAACAACAATCTTACTCTCTTCCACCCTCTCCCTCTATTTCACAAACCATCTCAGGTAAAATACCAAAATTCTTTTTCCCAGAACTTGAGAAAATACTAACAAACAAAATAACAGCAAACTTTGATAATGTTGATGTAAAATATGTAGTAAATTTCATAAAACCCCAAATACCCTTAAATGTTATAGTTTCACCTCAAATTCCTTCAAAAAATATCAGTATATCTGTAAAAGATGCGAATATTTACGACTTACTCGTAAATATAATAAAACAATCAGATGTATACCTAATATTTGACGGTAAAAACCTGATGTTACTACCTTATGTAGAATATGAAAAAGTCTTAAAGGAAAGTTTTATATCATCAAAAGTCTATGACATAAGATTTATAAATACAAAGGATATAAAAGAAATAATTAAAACACAACTAACCCCTTTAGGAGATGTAATACTAGATTCGGGCAACAACATAATAATAGTGAAAGATGTTATAATGAACTTTGAAAGGATAGAAAACTTTCTAAGGAACATAGGAGTTTCGCCTAAAGTTGTTATGATAAAAGTTGAAATAATACAAATTGATAGAGATAATTCTTTAGATTATGGTTTTGATCTAACTCTAGATAATGTAATAAAAAGTGTAACTTCTCTTTCTTTCAAATCTGCGCCTGTAAATATATCAAGCACAGGACTATTCTCAATATCATTTTCCTCCCCAGTTGATAATGGCGGTATTATCTCAGGAATAATAAAAGCGCTTTCAACTTATGGAGATGTAAAACTACTATCATCACCAAGAGTAGTATGTAAAAATGGCGAAAAAGCAAAGATACTCATAGGAGATAAAATACCTTACATAAAAAGTGTTATAGAAAGTCAAACAGCTGGAACTGGTTTAACAACATCGCAAATTGATTTTATAGAAGCTGGCATAAAATTAGAAGTTGAACCTAGAATAACCATGTCTGGAGAAGTTTCAATAAATGTAAAGGTTGGAATATCATCATACAGATTCATCGATCTAACTTCACAACTAAAAGCCCCTCAGATAAACACAACTGAAGGTGAAATAAACGCCGTAGTTAAAGATGGAATACCACTTGTTATAGGTGGACTTGAAAAGGTTAGTGAATCTTTAAAAAAATCAGGTATTCCATTTCTAATGGACATACCAGTACTTGGAGACATTCTTTTTTCAAATATATCAAAAACTACTTTAAAATCTACAATTCTTATAATCTTAACACCTGAGATAGTCGATTATTCGGTAGCAAAAAACATTAGTATAGACAAAGAAGGTAAGATAAAAGATCAATAAATAAAAAGGTGCCTTTCGGCACCTAAAAGATAATTAGAAAACTAACTTAAAACATACTCTGTTTCAGCATCAAAGAGGATAAGCTTTTCAAGATCAACAACAACTTCTCTCTTTTCACCAAGTTTAACATGGATAAATGGATCAAATCTCGCTATAAATGGATGCTTTTCTGTAGCAAAATAAACATACTGCTCAGCACCTAGTATTTCTGTTATTTCCACATTTGCGGTTATAACATTTTCATTAACAGCACCTGTATAGCTACCTCTATCGTACAAGAATTCAGGTCTTATACCCATAATGACTTTTCTACCTACATACTCAGAAATACTCTTAAATTTACCCTTAGGTAACAAGATTCTGAAAGATCCTTCATTAATGTAGTAATTATCACCGGATTGTTCAATGTTAACTTCCATGAAATTCATCGGTGGGCTACCAATAAAACCAGCAACAAACTTATTAACAGGAGAAGAATAAACTTCCAAAGGACTACCAACTTGCTGTATTTTACCGTCCTTCATAACAACAATTCTAGTACCAAGAGTCATTGCCTCAACCTGATCGTGAGTAACATAAACCGTTGTAACACCTAACCTTGCATGTAGTTTGCTAATCTCTGCACGCATTTGAACTCTTAATTTAGCATCAAGGTTTGAAAGAGGTTCATCAAATAAGAAAACTTTAGGTTTCCTAACAATAGCTCTACCTAAAGCTACTCTCTGTCTTTGACCGCCAGAAAGTTGTTTTGGTTTTCTGTCAAGCAATGCTTGTAATCCTAGAATCTCAGCGGCTTCTTTAACTCTCTTATCGATTTCCTCCTGGGGAACTTTCCTTAACTTAAGACCGAATGCCATATTTTTATAAACAGTCATATGAGGATACAACGCATAGTTCTGGAATACCATTGCGATATCTCTATCCTTCGGCGGAATATTGTTAACAAGTACGTTATCAATCCATAACTCACCTTCCGAAATGTCCTCAAGCCCAGCTATCATCCTTAAAGTAGTAGTTTTACCACAACCTGAAGGACCTACAATAACAATAAACTCCCCATCATCAATCTCTAAATTAAAATCATCAACAGCTCTAACACCATTCTCATAAACTTTTGCAACATGTTTAAGTATAACCTTAGCCATACCTTATCCTCCTTTACTTTAACTTATTGTAAATGATAGAAATTAGTTTGTAAAGAATATTTTTAAGATCCTTCCTATGTACAACAATATCAACAAACCCGTGCTCTCTTACAAACTCAGACCTTTGGAATCCTTCCGGTAACCTTTCCCTTATAGTTTGCTCAATAACTCTAGGACCAGCAAAGCCTATCAGTGCCTTAGGTTCTGCAATTATCACATCACCAAGCATAGCAAAACTTGCAGTAACACCGCCTGTTGTAGGATCTGTAAGTACTGAAATGTAAAATCCTCCTTTTTCTTTGTATTCTCTTATTGCAGCGGAAGTTTTAGCCATTTGCATAAGAGATAAAATACCTTCATGCATCCTAGCACCACCTGATGCCGAGAAAATAATAAGAGGCAACTTATGCTTTGTAGCATATTCTACAGCTCGAGTAATTTTCTCACCTACAACACTACCCATACTACCACCTAAAAATTCAAAATCCATAACCGCTATCTCAGCCGAAATACCATATATTTCACAAGTACCAGTAATAACAGCTTCGTTAAGATTCTTTTCTTCCATAGTTCTTTTTACCTTATCCCGATACGATTCTTTACCATCAAAAAAGTTAAGAGGATCCGCAGAAATAATATTAGAAAATTGTTCCTTAAAACTATCTTTATCAGAAATTAATTCTATCCTTTCCCTTGAAGAAATTCTAAAGTGATAATCACACTTTAAACAAACTTTAAGGTTCTCTTCTAGATCAGAGGAATACATCATGTTACTACATTCAGGACACTTAACCCATAAATTCTCATCTTTAGCCATACACACCTCTAAACTCATTGGATTATTAATAAATCTAAATTTTATTTTCAAATATTAATTTTTTCAAATCTTTATTGAAACTTATATCTACTTAGAATAATACACCTTCACCGCTTCCGTTGAAAGATAAAGTTTTACTTCTCCTAATTGAAGTTAGGAATTTTAAGAAACTTCTTTTAGTGCCCCACTTGCCCTATAGTGCGTTAAGAGGATTTCACCCTCTTATCAACATCTCCCTCTAATTCGTTAGTAAAATTCTACATTCACTTAGGTAGCTACTAGAAGTAAGAGAATATAAAGAATTCACTCCTAATAGATTAGGAATTCTTAAGAAACCATTTTTAGCATTCCACCCAACCCGCCCTTAAGTACAACAGGAAGCTTCGCCTCCTATTAGTACCTCCTTTTAGCACCTAATATGGAGATATTGCCTTCTATAATGAAATTGCTTTTGCTCATAATTGGGTTAAGATTTTTAAGAAACTTATTTTTGCTTTCCACCCAACCCACCCTTTAGTTCCATGTAGTAGGGCTACGCCCTCCTATGAATACCTCCCTCTAGTTCGTTAGAATGATTCAAACTTAATATTATACACCTCATTTATAATTAAGAGAATATAAAAAATTAATTCCTAATATAGCTGAGAGTTTTTTAAAATACTTATTTTTAGTAGCCTCCCACCCATCCAAATTAAGCTTCACCTTCATTTCTTTCAAACAGCATCTAAAAACATCTTGATAATTATAACCAAATTTTTGTAAATTTATTTTGTAAAAAATGAGAAGGCAAAAAACTGTTTCTAAAAGATTAATAAACAAAATAGCAAAAGTTTTATCTCATAAAAAAGCAGAGGACATAAAGATAATAGATACTTCAAAAATAACATCAGAGTTTGAATATATGATAATAGCAACAGGTAATAATAAATTTCACATTGAATCATTAGTTGATGAATTAGAAAAATTTATTAAAGAAAACAACATTTTAGTATTAGCAAGAGATATAAATCCAGAAAGTGGATGGGTGGTGTTAGATCTATTACATACGATAATACATATAATGACCCCAGATGTAAGAAATTACTATAACTTAGAAAGAATTTGGGAACTACCTAAACAAGTTAAATTAGAAACTAAACCTTAAATTAAACTATTTGTCTAATTTAATTAAAACATCATTCTTTATCTGATTGACAACAATATCCAGCATTTTATAACTTATCTTATCTATGTCAATGATCCTATCTACTTTGGTATTTTTAAATAAAGTAATCTGTCTTTTTGCGAAATTTCTTGTATTTTTCTTTATCAAACTAACCATACCATCAAATGAAATTTTACCATCAATGTATTCAACAACCTCCTTATAACCTATCGAAGAAAGAGGATATATGTTCCTACCGTACTCCTTCAGGATAAACTTAACTTCATCAATCAAACCTATCTTCAACATCTCATCAACCCGTGAATTTATAGTGCTATATAATTCCCTTCTATCAGGAAGGATAAAATAAGAATAAACTTCAAAAGGCGAAGGTTTTGTATAAATTTTGTGTAACTCGGAAAAAGGTTTACCTGTTATTTCAAAAACTTCAAGTGCTCTAACTATTCTCTTTAAATCATTTTTGGATATCTTCTTCGCATACTCTTTATCAATTTTACTAAGCTGATTATACAGAAATTCAGCTCCCTTTTGTTGAGCTACTGTATAAAGATTTTTTCTTATTTCATCATTTGCTGAAGGCCCCTCAAAAATACCAATCCTAACAGATTTATAATAAAGACCTGTTCCTCCAACAAGAATACCAACCTTACCTTCACTAAAAATCCTAGAAACAATTTCATCAAACCTTTTTCTAAATTCCCCTGCACTAAATCTACCTTCATCAGGTTCAAGAATGTCTATAAAGTGATATACAAATTCATCTCTATATTCAAATGGAACTTTGGCAGTGCCTATATCAAAGTACTTATACACTTGCATAGAATCACAAGAAATTATCTCCGATTCTACACCTACAATCCTTAATGTACGCGCCAAGTTATGCGCAATATAACTTTTACCAGAAGAAGTCGGACCAACTATACCAACAACTATCACAGTGAAAAATTTTTAATTAAGCAACCTTAAAAATAAAATTAATTTTTAGATAGCTCTAATAAATAAATTGAAAATATTCTAAAGAATTGTTATACTAGATATTGTTATGGATCTAAGGAAAATAGTTTCCTTGCTAGATACTCTAGAAGATGAAGAATCAGCAGAAGAAATAGAAGTTGTGGCTTTTTCTATAAAAGATGCTCTTGACATTGCTAGTAGAGAGTTAAATACTGAGGTTTTTAATCTTGATTATGAAATAATTGAGTCAGGTAGCAATGGTTTTTTAGGAATCGGCAGGAAACCGTACAGGGTTGTGGTTAGAAAGATTGGAGGGTTAAGTTATGGTAGAGCTAGCAATTTAAATGAGGAATCTCTTTCAATTGACGGGAAATTCTTTGTTTCTAATACTGATGAAGGAGTTATTGTAAAGATTATTCCACCACAAGGGAATGGTAAATTTGTTACCTACGATGAGATTGTCTCAGAACTTAACAAGAGAGGTATTTACGAATTTGACGAGAGGAAACTAAGAAAAGAAGTTGAAAATCCAAGTGGAAGCATTATAGTAATAGGGAAGCCTGTTGATTTTGGACCTGAAGGTAACGTGATGCCTCAAATAGAGGTACTGAATGATGAAACTAAAGCTTTTTTAACCTTACCACATCCTAACTCTAATAGATTTAAACTACCTTCAAAGGAATCAATACTAAAACTACTCAAAATGGAAAACGTGATATATGGAATCAATGAAGAAAATATAGAAAAAGCCTTAATAGAAGGGATTTTTGGAATACCTATTGAGATTGCAAGTTGGTCTCCTCCTGAACCAGGAAAGGATGCTAAGATAAATTATTATGTTAATGTTGACAAACCAACTTTAACTCTTGAAGGTGGTGCTGTTGATTTTCACAAAGTTATAAAAATAGAAAATGTTGTTAAAGGACAAGTTTTAGCTTCAAAAGAACCACCTACAAAAGGAAAGCCTGGAAAAACTATTAAGGGTAGAATAATTCCAACTACTGATGGGAAAGATATATCCTTAAACTCTATTGCAGGGAAGAATGTGGAAATATCCTCAGATGGACTTGAGCTTATAGCAAAAGAACAAGGTCAAGTTGTAATGAAGCAAGGTAAAATACATATTGAACCTGTTTTAGAAATTCAGACAGATGTTGCAACTGAGACAGGAGACATTGACTTTGTTGGCAATATTATAATAAGAGGTAGTGTCAGGGATACTTTTAAAGTTAAGGCAGGAGGTAATATTGATATTTGGGGAACTATAGAGAAAGCCGAAGTCATCGCAGATGGCGATGTCATAGTTAGAACTGGTGTTCAAGGGAAAGAGCAAGGTAAAGTAATTGCAGGAGGTAATGTTTTTGCAAAATTCATAGAAAGAGCAAATGTAATTGCTGGTAAGGATGTTATTGTATCTGAATATATCTTACATAGTAACATTTTATCAAAATCTAGCGTATATTGTATCGGTAATAAAGCAAGCATTGCTGGTGGTAGCGTTATGGCTATGAATGAGATATATGCTAAAAAGTTGGGTGCTGAGTCTTGGGTAGATACTTTACTTGAAGTCGGTTCAGATCCTGAATTACAAAAAAGATATGATGAGCTGGTTAAGAAAAAAGAAGAGATAAACTATAAAATCTCCGAACTTAAAAAGGAGTTACTTACTCTTCAACAATTATTACAAAGTTATGGTAGTCTACCTCCTGATAAGCAGGAAAAATTCAATACAATTAATGAAACACTAAAAGTATACTCCCAAGAGATGGAAAATTTAGATAAAGAAATAAAGAATATAAGAGAGCAACTAGATAGTGCTGTTATTGAAGCAAAGATAAGTGCTAAGGACATATGTTACCCGAATGTAAAAATAAAAATTAGAGATTCCATACATATATGCAAAGATCAATACAAATTTGTTACATTTAAGAGAGAAGGAAGAAATATAATAATAGTACCTTATGAAGAATCCGAAAGATTAAAGGAACTCCAAAAAGAAACAAAGAAAGTCAAAAAATAACTATCTATAAGAGATGAGCTTCCATTGATTATTTATCTTCTTGAATAAGTAATTTATCTCTCTTGTTACTACCACTTCTTTGTTAGAATCCCCTTGAGGGACTGTTCTTTTAACTTTCCATTCCACTATCGCTAATGCTAAATTATTCTCAAATATTTGTACATCTTTTATTGCAGGAGAAGAAAGTAAAGAAAGATCTCGTTTTATTTGCTGATACTTTACTGGATTTTGAAATTCAAATATCAACTTTTCCATATCCCTTTTTGCTTTTCCCTCAGCATAGTTGGTTATCTTATCAAAGTTCATTGTTGTATAGTTTGATAATATGTTCAGCAAAAGCCCTGAAATTTCATAAACATCTTCTTTGAAAGGTTTATCTTCTCCAAAAGAATTTAGAACCATCATTAATGAAATGGATATCAAGATAATAATTAACCTACACTTCATAATTTCTCCTACTTGATAAAAGATCATCTATGTTTTTTTCTTCTTCTTTTAGTGATTCTCTAATGTAGTTATTGTAATAATTTTCCTTCAATTTTTCTAATACTTTTACCTCTTTATCTTTTTCTAGGTATTTCTGAAGAGCTTCCTTAAAAGGTTTTTCCTTTGCCTTTATATCTATCTGCTTGTATTTCTGTAGATTTTCGTTTGATACTATGTAATTATCCATTAATTGAAGGATCTCCAAATCTTTCACATTCTTCATATCTCTTAGTGCATTCTTCTTTTCTTCTTTAAGTTTATTTAATTTTGAAACTTCTATGTTATATTCTGAAGCCTTTTTACTTAGTTCAATTTTTGAGATTTCTCTTATCTTATCCTTTATTTCAAGGACTCTTTGGAGTCTAAAGTTAAATTTCTTCATAAATATATGTTAATAATCGTTAATTTTCATTTCCTCTTAAGACTTTTTTGATCTCTTTTGTAAGAGTAGAAATTTTTTCTCTTTTAAAGTAAAAGGATTTTTTATTCACTATAAGTCTTGATGTTGATTCAAATATTTCATCAAGTACTTCAAGGTCATTCTCCCTTAAAGTTGTTCCAGTTGAAGTTATATCTACTATACAATCGCTTAAGCCCGTTATGGGACCAAGTTCAACAGAACCGTAAAGTTCTACTATTTTAGGATCTATTTCCTTAGATCTAAAATATGATTCTGTTATATTTCTAAATTTCGTCGCAACCCTTATAGAGGGAGACAAAAGATTTGTTTCTTTTTTACCTGCAACTACAACTTTACAATACCCAAATTTTAGATCTGCCAAAATAAATACATCAGGATCATATTCTACCAGTAAATCATACCCTATTACGCCTATATCAGCTATACCTTCCGAAACATAAGTTATTACATCCTTGGCTCTAACTAAAAGAAAATCAATCTTAGACGTCTCTTCCTTTATAACAAGCTTCCTAGAATTTTCTGTTAGTTTTTGTGATATCAAACCTGCTTTTAAAAAGAGTTCAACTGTATCTTCAAACAATCTTCCCTTCGGTACAGCTATAACAAGATTAGCTTCCATAAGCTAATTTTAAACTAACAAGAAGTGTTTTTTGAAATTATTTATATCTTATTTGAAAAATGGTTTTAGCTAGCCCTATTAGATTAGCGAAGGCTACGCATTCACTGCTTAAACTAAGGAAGTTAAAAAAGATTTGTATTAATAATAACTCTTTTAGAAGTGAAAAAAGACAAGGTATTTACTCCTAATAGAAGTTAGGAATTTTAGAAACTTTTTTTTGTTACCCACCCACCCGCCCTATAGTTCTATACAGGAGGCTACGCCTCCTAGTAGTACCTCCTTAATCATTCCAAATTAAGCTTCGCATTCTCTACTTCCAATTAGAAAGCACAATAAAAATAAAACTTAACTTTGTTAGTTCAGTTAGAAAGTAAAATATCCACTTCTCCTAATTGAAGTTAGGATTTTTAAGAAACTTCTTTTTGTTCCCCTCCCACCCTCTCTTTAGTTCTACGCAGGAGGGCTTAGCTCTCCTTTTAAAACCTTCTTTTAACTATTCCCTGAATTTTTAATAACTTAGCGAATGCTAAGTTTTCTCTGCTTTCTGGTAAGGTAAGGAAAGAGAAACTTCAACATTTATATGAGTACATCTATTTAGTATCAATTAAAGCTTTAATCTTCTAATTAGAAGTTCGTTTATCTATCCTAATAAAGGTAAAGATTATCTTTATTATTTTTATCGTTAATTGTTTAGAATAAGTAATGTGTAGTTTTCAATAAGTTTTTACTTATAAAAAAGAGTTTTATGAATTAATTTTTAAATATTTTTGCTACTTTAATTTAGCTATATATTTACGATTATTATATTATGATTAATAATGTTGATGATGTATCTATTTTGGTTAATAGGAATGCCAGTAAGGTTGAAGAACTTTCAAAGAAAGTTAATAAGAAAGATAAACTAAAAGAAGTAGCTAAAGAATTTGAGGCTATTTTCGTTAATATGATGTTGAAAGAGATGAGAAAGAGTATAAATGAAACAGGTTTTTTGAAAGGCTTTAGAGAAGATATCTTTAGAGATATGCTTTATTGGGAATATTCAAAACTTATAGCTAACAATACTAAATTTGGGATAGCTGAAAGTATTTATAATCTTTATAAAGATTTCTCAAAATGATTTTATTACCATTACTCTAGATATGTTTTTAGGATCAATTGCAGGTTTTACAACTACTTCCTGAAATTTAGCATTTTCATTCTTTTTGGTTAAAATTGCATATCCTACCAATATCCCTGGTGGAAAAATTTGGCTTTTTGATGAAGTAAAAACTTTTTCTGTTCCTACTTTTACCTCAATACTTTGTGAGATATATTTTATTGTAGCAGTACCATTTATTTTACCATTGCCAGAAAGTATTCCTACATCTTGTGATACTTCAAGCATTACTCCTATGTTTAGGTTTGGGGAAAAAATTGTTTCCACAATGCTAGTTGCTAAAAAAGATTCTTTTACCACTCCGATTATTGCTATATTACCCATAAAGTAAGCTATTACTGGCATACCTTTCGTTATTCCGTTTGCTACACCTTTGTCAATTGTTATAGTTTCTGCTCCTGAGTCGAAGTCAGAAGAAATTATATTCGCAACTTCTACTTTGTAATTAATTCTCTTAGTGATCTCAAGAAGGATTGATAAATTTCTGTTTTCTGTTTGGTAGTATTCAAGTAGTGCTACTTTTTCTTTTAATTCTTCGTTTTCTCTTTCAAGTTCTTTTATTTTTTCTAAACTTCTTGAAAAATTTTCGAAGTTGTTTTTTATAGCTTCTGTTGATTGTGATATAAAGCTTGTAAGAAAAGTAAAAGGATAAAGTATAACATTACTTACAAACTTTATTGAGGTATTTATGTAGAAAGTTATGGAATTAAATATAAGGAGAAGTATAGATATTAGTAGTACTATAGAGTATGTTATTAATGGATTTTGTCCTTTTTTAGATTTTATTTCCATACTATAGTAAAGAACCTATTTTATGTTTTCTTAAGAAATCTAAATATTTGCCTGTTCCTATTACTGCACAAGCCATTGGGTTATTTGCTATTATTACAGGTATTTTCATGTTATGCTGGAAGAACTTATCTATTCCTTTTAATAGAGCTCCTCCTCCTGCTAGTACAATTCCTCTATCCACTAAATCTGCAGATAGTACTGGGGGCGTATTATCTAGTACCTGTTTTACAGCATCTAATATTTCTTGTAGAGGTTGTTGGAGTGCTTCTCTTATTTCTGTACTATCTACCTTTAGGGTTCTTGGTAGACCTGAAATTGCGTCTCTGCCTTTTACTTCCATTGTTAATACCTCTTGTAGCGGTGAAGCACTTCCTATTGTTTTCTTTATCTCTTCTGCAGTGGTTTCTCCAATTAGTAAGTTGTGGTTTTTCTTTAAATACTGAATTATAGCTTCATCAAACTTATCTCCTCCAACTTTAATAGATTTTGAGACAACGATACCGCCAAGTGATATGACTGCTATTTCTGTAGTGCCACCACCTATATCAATGATCATATGTCCTGCTGGTTCACTTATTGGTAAATCTGCACCTATTGCTGCCGCTAAGGATTGTTCAACTAGATATATTTTTGAAGCTCCTGCTAGTTCTGCTGCTTCTCTTACGGCCCTTCTTTCAACTTCTGTTACTCCTGAAGGTACACCTATGACTACAGTAGGTTTTATAAATTTTTTCTCCTGGGCTTTAAGTAGAAAATGTCTTAACATTTTACCTACTGCCTCAAAATCAGATATTACACCATCTCTCATTGGTCTTATTGCCATTATTTCACCAGGAGTTCTTTCTAACATTCTCTTTGCTTCATAACCTACCGCTATAACTCTTCCTGTTCTTGTTTCAATCGCTACTACTGATGGTTCAGAAACCACGATACCCTTGCCTTTTACATATATAAGAGTGTTTGCGGTACCAAGATCTATTCCAATTTCGTTAACAAAGTACTTTGAAAATACATCATTTAATCCCATATAACTCTCCGAAAAAATTATTCAAAAATATATGTAATGGTATTATAAAACTAATTGACTTCACCTTACAAAGTAAGAGATTATAAGAGATCCTTTACAGGAATGTATATCTTTTTCAATAAATTGGCTATATGGTTTGATTTCATTTTTTGTTTGAGGTTTTCTAACTTCTTTTTTGAAATTCTACCTATTATAAGGTCATCTCTTACTTTGAAGTAAGATGAAACTTTGTAAATTAATGTTAAGTCTATTATATTTATTTTGTTGCTAGGTAATAAGTAGGTTAGTCCATTGAATATTCCGATGTTTCTTTGAGTTTTGATGTCCTTTATTAGAGGATGAATTAAAGTGTCTCCAAAGATGTTTTTTGAGATTTTAACTATTTGTTTTCTCATAAGTATTTTGAAAAAATCTAAGTTTTTTGAAATAATCTCTTTATTTTTAGTTAGGTAATTTTCTAGATTTAGTTTTTTGGATTGATTTTTTAATAAATTAAAAAGTATGAAAAAAGAGATTGAAAAGTATTCACTGTAATTATGTGTAGCATAATTAAGAAAATTCTTAATAAATTCAATAGGTGTTTTTATTGAACTCAAGGTATCCTTAGAAAGGTATTCATACCAAAAATTTTCAATTACTTCAAATGGTATATATGACTTAGAAGCTAAGAATCTCAGATTCTTGTCATGGTTTTCTAAATATCCCAAGTAGAAATCAAATAGATTAGATAAAAATTTTATTTGTTTTGCTGAAACAATTTTTTTCATTGGTACATCTTGGTTTAGGTATATCCAAATGTTCATGCCACTCTCTAATATTATTTCTTCTGAATCTGGTACAAAATCCAAAAATATTGAATACCTTTCATCAATGTTCTTTTTACCTATCGTTACTGTATTATTTGATATTGCTAGATCTAACATTTTCTACTCTATTATTAAGTTTTTTATTCTGGAGTAGATTTCTTTTTTTGCTTCAAGTCCTGCTTCATTTTCAGTCCATTTCCTGCCTGCTAAAAATAGGGATCTTACTTCTCCAAATGAATCAATTATTGGGAAGATAATTATTTCAAATAAATCATCTTTAATCCTAGGTCCTAATTCATAGAGTTCTTTTATGTCTCCTTTTATAGATACTGCTTTACCTTTAGATAGAAATTTATCCCAAACTTTATCAGAAAAAGATATATAGAAATCTTGTGTTTCAAAACCTCTACTCTTTATCTGTGTAAATCCGTCCTCTGTTCTTCTTAAGAACATAATTTTTTCCACACCAAGTTTTTGAACAATGTAGTCAAATATCTCTTCTATGGTTGATACTTCTCGTTCTTGTATATTTCCTTGATAAGTTACTATGTTCGCTTCTATTTCTTCATATTTGTATCTATCTTCCTCATTTGTTAATTCTTCTGCTAGCTTTTTAAGCTCTTCTTTCTTTTTTTCGTCAATGTATATGTTGCTTTCTGATTCGTAAATATTTGAAAAACTACCTTCTATATTAGAAAAAACTGAATCTTTTATTTCTTCTGCAAACTCAACCTTTTTTTCTTCGATTAGATCTATTATAAACCATAAAGTTATAAGTAAAGCTAAAACAAGAACTATTACAACTGTTATTATGTTTAAAAAGTCTAATTCAAAACCATTTTTAAAGAAAACGATTGATAAATTGTAATCTTTTATTGGTTTTGAAAATAAAAACATTTCCTGGCGGTATGTGTATACACTCTCTTTTCTTGTACTTTGGATATTTTTATATATAGATTCTGTTGGATTTACAAGTATGAGATCTTGTACAAATTTTATGTTTTGTAGAGCTTTGGGTAGAATAGTTTTTAAAAAATCTTCATACCATCCAATGGCAATATAACCCAAGAAAAGCCCATTGTCATCGTAGACTTTGCTAATCGTGTAGAGTATATTTATGTTCCCGAATAACCCAATGTCATCTTTGATGTACTTTTTGGCCAGTTCAAATTCCTTAAATTCACTATCTGAATAATCTGAAGAAATCAAAAAATTTTCATTTTTATCAAGTAAAATAATCTTATATACATACTTTATACTGCTTCTCAACCGTGAAAGGTAGTTAATGTAATCTCTTCTATTACCTGAAATATCTTTCTGGTATAGTATGAGTTTTATGTTAGTATCTCTAGATAATGTTGTTGTGGCCGATACGCAAGAGTTTATCTTTTTTGATATACTAATTGCTAATTCATTTGATATACTTTTGAACTTTGTTTCTAATCTCTTCTGGAATATTCCACTATTTGTTAATGCCATGTAAATTAAAATTCCTGAAGCAATATAAGTAATCACTAGTATGCTGAATTTAAAAATTCTAGCTTTCATATATCCCTCAGAATTATTATATATATCTAGTTGTTTTTGTTGCTACAAGTAGGTTTTATTCTGTTCTTCCGTAGATATCTTGGAATCTTACAATATCACTCTCACTTATGTATTCTCCTATTTGTATTTCTATTATTTCTAAAGGTATCTTGCCAGGGTTTTCCAAACGATGTTTCGCGGTTTTGGGGATAAATGTACTTTCATTTTCTTTCAAATATATTACCTTTTCATCTACTGTTACTTTGGCAGTACCTTTTATAACTACCCAATGTTCGCTTCTGTGGTAATGTAGCTGTAAGCTTAGGCTTTCACCAGGATTTACTATGATCTTTTTTATTTGATAGTTTTCTCCCTTATCTATTACCGTATAACTTCCCCAAGGTCTATAAGATGTAACGCCTGTTTCTAGTTCTTCTCTTCCTTTAAGTTTTGCAAGAAAAGAATTATCTGATTTCTTATTAGAAATGTATACTACATCTGGAGTTTCTATTATATTAATTCCTCGAATGCCATTTGCTATTAGTAACCTTTTCGTAGAAATTGCTATTGTGTTGAATGAATTCTCTAAGATAACATCACCTTGGAAATAGTTTTTTGATTTATCTTTCTCTATGAATAGAGATATATCGTTTATGTTGTCTATGTCAATTACTTCAAATTTAGTCTCTCTTATGAGAAGATCTTCTGATTTTTCTAATATATCTTCAAATCTTATACCTCTAAATTCATCTTTTTCTATAATACTTTCGAGGGAAGATAATGTTAATTTTTGGATTGTTTCTGTTAGTTTTCCTAATGTACTTATATATACTCCAATGTTCCTTAAATTAGATTTGGAATTGAAATTTTTAAATTTTAAAAACATACTATCTTTTATTCCTTCATATTCAATCCCATCTTTTAAATGCTTTGATTTACTCGTTGCCAATAGTACTACTTTGTTTATAGAATAATTTGATAAAACATTATTTATTTCTGTTTTAAATTCTTCTTTGCTAACTTTCCATACTTGATCTGAATTTGAGATTATTATTGTCTCGTCATTACTTATTTCTTGCTTTATTAAGTTAAGAAGCGCTAAAGATATAGCTTTTAAAGTTCCTTGTTGCTCTTTCTCTTGGATATGCTTTATGGGGTTGTTAAAAATCTCTACAGATTGTGATTTTATGAAAAATTTATAACTTTCGGGGGCCACTGCTATGATATTTTCAGGTGATGTTATATTATTCCATAACTCAATAGTTTCTTGGAATAAAGACTTTTTGAAGATTAATTTGCTAAATTGCTTAGGCAAATTATTCCTTGATATAGGCCAGAGATTTTCTCCTACACCGCCACATAATATTATTGTTTTCATATCAAATATAATAAAAACTAAACTTATTTGTTTTCAAAGTATATTAAAAATCTAACCTATTTCCGAATTCCTAATTCTCAATTTAGCGAAGGCTATGCATCACTTATTCAAATTTATTTTTTAAAATTCTATACGTTTTTGATTATAATATTATAAATTAATTAAAGGAGTTGTGTTTATGCCTAAGGAAATAGAATTTACAGAAGATATGCTAATAGGTGTTGAATTAATTGATGATGAGCATAAGGAACTTATTAAAAGGGTTAATGAATTTATTAAAAAACTTTCTCAAGAACAAGGAGTTTCAAAAGAAGATATCAATAATGTTTTTAATTTTATGGAAGAATACGCTCAAACTCACTTTAGAGATGAAGAAAATTTGATGAATGAGCATAACTGTCCTATACTTAATTTTCAAAAAGTACAGCATAATTTTTTTCTCATTGAAGCAAAAAAACTAAAGTTTGATTTAGATCAAAAGGGATTAACGGAAGAGGTAATCTCCAAGGCTCAGTCACTTTTGGTTGATTGGATAGTCGCTCATATTAAAGGTATAGATAAGAAGATAAAAGGGTGTGTTCATAAAAACTTGTAATTCTAATAAGTTTCATTTATCCTTGCTTTGGAAGGAGGTTTATTTATGAGGCATTTAAATATTTTTATTTTGGCTACTTTGCTTCTAGCAATTTCTTTAGTTGGATTTTCTCAATCTACTACTAATGTTAAGATCTCTGAACAGCAAGATATTGCTGTTTTTGCATCTTATTATACTTATGATATTCCTGCAAATATTGTGAATAGACTTGATGACGGTATTATGAACCTTTTTCTTACAATGAGGAGATTTAAGGTTAATGGTTATCAGTTTAGGTTTTCTGAAGGTAATTTGGAGACCTTTATAAGTAGAGTTAAGCAACTTAAGGAAGGAAAGATAACAACTAGCGAGAAATTTGTTGACCCTAAGTGGGGTACTATTACACTAACACCTGATATGTTAGAGAAGATATTAAATTCTTTTACTATTGTTATTCCTAATATAAAGACTTTTGGTGTTGAGAGTAAATGGGATGCAGGTGATACTTACTACATTGTTACTATGGGAGTTTCTCTTAAGTTTTTTGATCCAGATACAGGTGAGATATTTGCTGTTATAGATGCTAGAACGACTTATAGCGGTAAAAGTAGTGAATTAATTGAGATGATAACAGGTATAAAAGGTAGAAATCTTACAAAAGAAGAAACTATAGAAAAAGCTATTGATAGTCTTTTAGAAGAAATAAAATATAAAATTAGAGGTATTGAAAAGTTTAAACTTTATACAACTATAAACGATAAAGTAGGTGGTAAGTATTATGTAGAATTAGGTAAAAATTATGATATTTATCCAGGTTTGGAATTGGAGCTTATCAAAACAAGAACAGTAAAGATAGGTGGTAAAGATAGGTCAGTTAAAGAAATTGGCGGACTTGTTAGGGTTGTAAATGCTGAAGAAGATTTTTCAGAAGTTATACCTATATTTGGAGAGCCTAACATTGGTGACCAGTTAACTGATGCATTGAGGAGGGGGTATATATTTAAGTTATTTTTTGGATTACAGAACGTTATTTATGAAGATCCGAGGGATACTTTTCTACTTTCTTACTTCCAGTCAAAATGGAATAACCTCCAGGATGGTATTGCTCCGATGATAGGTATTTCTGGAATAAACGATGATTTAAGTGCTTTCTTTGAACCTCAAGCTGATGTATATTTGGTTATTTCTTCTCCTATCACTCTAGGAGTTGGGCTAAGAGGTAACTATGCTTTCTATTTAAGAAATATTAAGATAAAACCTTATTTAGGATTAGACCTCATAGGGGCTTTTACTTATTTAGGAAGTATATGGTGGTGGTACTATTATGACTTTTATCTAACTACATTTTCAATTGCATTTAATGGAGGGTTATCTCTAGAGATTCTTTTCTCAAAGAGTTTTGGTTTAAGTTTTGATGCAGGTTACAGATATAGTATACCTATTTATGATTATATAAGGGTTTATGATCAATGGGGAAATAGTTATGAAAGTAGCTTTTTTAGTTCTTCACTGATACCTCTATTTGCTTTAAGAGGAATAAACGGTAAAGTAGAAATATTTTTAAGATTTTAGTTTTAAGGGGATTTTTCCCCTTTATTAAAACAATTTAGCATTGTATCCGAAAATATTAAAAACTTTGTTATGCCAAATTTTGTAGATATTACAAATAGAATAGAGAAAGATCAATCTAAAAAATATTCTTTTACTATCGCCTATATTGGTAAAAAGAGTTTGTTTGCATTTAGGAATAGGTTAGAGGATCTAGTTAGTTTTTTTGGTAATATATCCAATATTGAAGTTATTTATTTAGATTGCTCCAATATTGAGATAACTGAGGCGGGAGATTTGCTTGATAAATCAAGAATAATCGTTCCAGATAGAGATATATCAATAGTTAGTGCTGTTAATGCTGCTATAAACTTTGCTAGTTCAAACAATGTTCTTGTAATGTTCGTTAATTATAGATTATCACTTTTAAGCTTAAAGAATATTAAAGACCTTTTTAATCTTGAACCTACTTTAATTTGTATAACACCTTATGTTTCTTACCAAGGTAAGAAGTCTGCTGATATTGTAAAAGTTGGTATTACAAATGATCTTTTAGATTGGGTTGTTGTTGAAAATTCAAAAAATCCTTCAACTCTCACTCCTAATAATTTCCTTGGCTTTTACAATAAAAGCCTTTTTGTTTCAATTGGTGGTTTTAATGAAGAACTTGATACTCCTATTTCCTTGATAGAATTTGGAATTAGGGCTTGGAGTAGTCAATGTATGATCATATCTTCAAAACATTTTCTAGTTGATAAGATAGCTGACTTTGAGGTTGAAACAAGTGTTGGCAATTTAGATAAACTATCAACTAAGTATAAGTATTTTTTATCCAGAAATCCTAAAAAATTGCTTTTTAAAGATATTATATCAATGTTATTTTTAATACTAAAACTTGATTTTAAAGGAGTTTATTCAATAATAAAAGAAATTAGAACTTATTCTAAGTATAAAAACAGAATATCAATATTCTCTCCAGAAGTAGAGAAAATATTCTCGGTAATAAACTATTATGATGAAAATTTTGGATTAGAAAAATAGAGAGGGAATTATCCCTAATTATTGCAAATTTTTTGAAGTTTCTTTTGGTTGGCTTTTGGTTGGCATAGAGCAATTTCCGTTGAAAATACAGCCATATTCTATGTAAAGATCTGGGGTTTTTATATCTCCTGTGAGTTTTGCACCACTTATTAGTTCTAATTTTTCAGTTGCTTCAACGTTGCCTATGATTTCTCCGTAGTTTGTAATGGTTGCTGCCTTTATTTGTGCTTTTACAAGTGCTTTTGGACCTATTACTAAGTGTCCTGTTGCATCAATTTCTCCCTCAAATGTACCTTTTATCATTAAAGAAGTAGAAAACTTTAAAACACCTTTAAATGATATATCCTCTGCTAAAACTGTATTAATGTTCTTTTCATCAATCATATGATCCTTTGGCATAAAAACCTCCTAATTTGCTTAATTATTAAAGATTTTTTACTGCTTTTTCAAAATTCCCAATTCAGAATTTCTATATCTTACTTAAGCGTTACTTTTTAACTACTTCAATTGGAAGATAAAATTTATACTTCTTCTAATAGAAGTTAGGAATTTTAGAAACCTCTTTTAGTTTCCCACCCGCCCACCCTTTAGTTCCATGTAGGAGGGCTACGCC
>JBMFQU010000021.1:0-22290 GCA_049968435.1 Brevinematia bacterium
AGGAAATATTTCATTTAACCTTATTTTTGTAATATTTAATTCACTATTGTTAATATACATGGGATGTTTTTTCTACTCATTACGTAAAGAGTTTAAAGCATTACATAAAGTATTTAAAGAAGAAGATTAAAAGAAAAACAGAAAAATATCTTAATTGATATTTAAGTCATGATCAGGGCTTTCTGATTCTACTAAAAATTTTTTATTTTTACTCATTCTGGCAAGTGCTTTATAATATCCCTGAGCTTCTCCTATATCTCTCTCAGTAAAACGAAAAGCGGCTATACACTCAGCTTCTGAAAATACATCATGAAACATGTAAATAAGCAAATGAAATGGATAATTTTTAATCTTATTTAGAGGGAAAACTAAACATGTTTCTTCATCTGAATCAGGAAAAGGAACAAATAAGACTAAAAAATTTTCAGAAACTATATAAGTAGAATTAAGAACCTGATTTTTAACAACATTAACTGGCAGATCAGAAAGTATAAAGATTCCATAGTAGTCATTTTTAAATATTAAATAACCTAACTGACTTATCATAGCTAACTACCTCCAAAATCTTTAATGTTTTTAAAGACCAAGATTAAGATCATTAAAAGGGTTGTCCTTACCTAAAAATCTAAGGACATTACTGAGAAAGCCTTCTTCACCTATTCTCTTCCTTGCTTCTGAGAGTACCTTTTTTACATCTGCAATTTCTTTAGTAATAAGTTCAAGATCTTTCGGGGGAGATACTTTTGGGATACTCTCAATTTTATTTAATAACTCCTTCTCTTTCTTATCAATTTTTATTTCTATTTTGGGAATTTCTTTTTTACTTTTATTTATCAGAGAATCACTTTGTCCTTTTATTCTTTCAAAATTCTTTAATACTTTTTTTGCAACAGGAGATTGTAGATCTGTTAGATATTTGAGACCTTTCTCTTCTGCCGTTCTAGCTATTTCAAGACCTTTGTCCCCTCTTACATCAAGAGAAAATGCAGCTAAAGTATCAAGAATAGTAAGAAATTTCTCAAAATGAGTTAATTGCCTACCTAACTCTTGTTCCTTATTAGCAACAGCTTGACTTACACGTTTTCTAAACATATCTTGGAGAATAAGACGATTTAAATCATAAGTAGTATTGACATAAGCCTGAGTAGTTTTACTTCCTGCAATTTGTGCTGTACCAGAAACTGTATATTTGTACCTCTTACTATAAAATTCTTTTTTATGTACGTTTTCTCCTTTCGAACCTTTTTCTCCTTCTCCACTCCTTTCAGTATCTGAATAACTCTTATGCGTACTAGAACTTTTATTATAACTAAGCGATTTATCATAAATATTCTGTTCAGTGTTGCTAGAGTCTCGTCCTATATTAGCGTGAACATCAGCATTGGCTTTAAGTCTAGCCTTTGTAGAGCCTGTGTTAATGGTTTTTTTTACAGGCTTAGAAGGTTTTCCCCCCGGAGAAGCAGTATTACCTTGACCATCAACTGTAGTTTCACTTCTGGTTGTTTGCCCAGTTACATCCACTCCACCTCCAAGAGTGGCACCAGCTCCAGCCCCAGCTGTATTTGTAGTACCAGCAGATTTTTGTTCTTTTGCACTTTCCCTTCCTTGTGCTTCTTCTTTTTTATTTACCCCCTCTTCTTTTTTCTGTTCCGTGTCCTTTCTTTTTTCTTTTCCATAAGATTTATCGTCGTCGTAGGTTTTTACTGTCCCTGCTTCCGTATCATGTTGACCTTGATATGTTACATTATAATTCTGTGATGTACTAGTATTCTGTCCTGTTCCTCCTGTGGCAGAAGAAGCAGTCCCTAAAGACAAAACACTAGTTGCTAAGTTACTGTCTATTTTAAACAAACCTATTCCGGGTACATTAGCATAAACCCCTCCACCAGGAACAGGATGAATAGTAATTCCCATAGCTTGAAGTTGTCCAATTCTTTCAGTCAACTCTTTAATCATGTTATCTTTAATTTGCACAAGTCCTTTAAGAACTTCATCAACAGCACTACCTATAGCTGTAGCTACATACCCACCTATAGTCTTAAGGTCTGCCTGTAATTTAGAAAATTGAGAAATTCCTAATAACCTACCTGTTGCTTGCTTTTGTTCTATACTCATATCATTAAATTGCTTACCTACTGTAACACTAGGCTCAATTTGTCTAACATATTCATCATCAGCTAGGGATTTAGCTATTTCTTTTTCTCTATTTTTAAAATTCTTACCTAAATAAGCTCCCTTCATCATTTGGGAAGAAGTATAACTAGCAGAATCGCGAGCTGCCTGTATAATTCCTCCCTCATAATTCTTATCTACAAGCTCAGCAGACTCTGCATCTTGTACCATCCTAAAAGCTTGACTCTTACCTGCTTGTGTTCCTAATATAATACCTCCTTGCTTACCATATTTCTCTTCAATCATTTCACCAGCTTTAGCTTGAGCTGCTATACTGTAAACCTGAACTTGTGCCATGCCAGTAGCAAAATGCTTTTCTTTATCTTCAAGCTGCTTACCTGTATAAGCAAATGTCATCATTTGGGTAGCACCATACTTAGCAGAATCATGAGCTGCTTGTGCAATTCCTCCCTCATAATTCTTATCTACAAGCTCAGCAGACTCCGCATCTTGTATCATCCTAAAAGCTTGACTCTTACCAGAACCCCTTCCTAAAACCATACCTCCGTATTTACCGTATCTTTCCTCAATTACTTGCCCAGCTGTAGCTTGAGCTACTGTAGTATAGGCTTGAGTCTGTGCTACACCACCAGCAAGAGAAGTCATACCTGTAAAACCTACTCCTTCTTGTAAAAGTCCTCCTGCTCTTGCACTAGATGCCATATTAAGTCCTTGCATTGTACTTGTACCCTCAATTAATGAACTTATCCCCCCACCCCATACAGCAGCATTAGCCATAGTCCTAATTGGAGCAGCAAAATCCATTCTTGCCCCAGCAGGATTAGTTAAAACCTGTTGACCCGCTGCTTGACCTGTCCCCATAGGAAGACCCATAACATTCTGCGCAAGCATAGCAAGTGCAACCCCACTAAGCCTTAATATCGACCCAACTATCACAGAAGCTATCGTAAGCCCAGTCCACCTCAAAGCACCAAATAAAGCCTTCATCTTCATTAAATAGTCTGGAAAATATAAAGCTGCTGTAAGCCCAAATTTTTTATCCGGAGGAACTAAATCATAAGACCAGTTACTAGCAATATAAGTCGCAAAATTATGAACTATTCCATCTGCTATCCCCCAAAGAGTAAGCCAAACAAAAGCTCCAATTACAAAGTGAACAACCCTCAAAGATATAACCGTAGGTAAAAATAAAAAGAGAATAGGAGTAAGAGCTAACATTATACAAGTAAGAGCAGTCTTTATAACTGGTATCCATGAAGAAGCATGGGCTCCCAACCCTATAAGACCTGCCATTGTGTTTCTAGTAGCAAGTTTAATCATAAAAGTTTGATCATTCTCCCCTATAACATCAGTTGCAGCCTTAGCAAGCATAAGCTGACTTATAACAGAAAATAAATCCGCTGCCCTATGAGTAAATACATTTTCAACCCAGGCAGATAAAACCGCTTTACACTGAGTAAGTAGCGTAGGAGGATACCCTGCATTTTGACAAGCAGACTTTAATGCATTATCAATAAAACCTACATTGTTAAGGTTACTTAATATCCAATTTCCAGCTTGTGTACACGTCATTGTAGACCCAACAGTATCAGTATTGTTTGAATATATAACAGTAAACGCAGATCCACTACTACTTCTTGAAATAATATCCTGAACAGACAACCCTCCATCAACCATTTCTTGAACTGAAAGATAACCTAAACCTACTCCCACTTGTAAGACACAATCTGAAAAGTAATTGTTAAGAGAACGTTTAAAATAAGCAGGAAAACCGTTTACAATCATTCCAGGAGTTATTTCTCCTACAATAAAATTCCCAGATTTGACATATTTAAGTTCTTCTCTACCTCCTATTGGAGGAGGTAGCAAGTCTAAAACACCATCTTCAATTCGAGAAAGAACTCCTGCTGTAACAGCTAAACCAAGAGGTACATTACATTGACGGGCTTGTTGATTAGTTACTGAATCATATATAACTACACAATCTTTCCTTTGGACAAAAGCAAAAAAGAGAACAACTCCTATCAAAAATGGAACCGCCCAGGCTCCTATAGAAAAAGGAACACCACCCGTTGCTGCTCTAAATAACGTTAAAGCTATACCAATAAAAAGTCCTAAAGCTGCAATACTAAAATAAAGTGCTAAATATGTATTGTTACTAAAAATCAAAGAAATAAGTTTCCAAGCTTCCCAAGCCGCTTCAAATCCACCATAAACCCTAACCTCATAATCTGCAAATAAAAAATCAGTAAAGGAAAAGAAGAAAAATGTAAAAAATAAAATTGAAATAATTAATCTATAAAGCATAGTACCTCACATAGTTTAGTATATATATCTTGACGCTAAGGCTGGATTAAAATTCTTAGCTAGGTTTGCTTTTACCAGTTCTTGAAAACGCAAAATCGTAAGACTCATATTAGCAAGTGCATTAAAATTAGTAGCTATAGCAATTCTTTTATTCATTAGGGCAGTTTCAAATTTACTCATATTCATTTCCATTTTTTCTATTTCTTGGTTAGCAAGTTCATATTTATTTGTACATTCTTGATACGCATCAGCATTTGCATTTGGATCACAAATACCTCCTGGTTTTTTCAAAGCATGAAAAGTCTCTTTAACTTTAAGCAATAATGCAGACAAACCTTCAATTAAATAAAGTTCATAAGTTAACCAAGAAGCTGTACTAACTATACTAGGATCTTTTGCAATAGCACCAACTTTGAGAAATGAATACAAAGAAACTGGAATCGAACTTATAAATTTTTGCTCTTCACTTGTTAAATCCTGTTTACTTATAATTTTTTGATGTATTGAATTAGTTCTATTATTAATCTTTTCTTTTATATTGTCAAAGGAAACAGGAATACAATTGTCACTTCCACTTGGCTTAGACAAAACAGCTTCAGATTTTTCAAATTTTAAAAGAGCATCAGGACAGGGGTCTACATAAGTAATTGATGCCAAAACAGGTTTGTCGCCTTCTTTCGAAACATTAACACGCATATCTCCAATAAGACCTCTAGTATATCTAACTATCTCTTCATCCAATCCATCACTCTCAGCAATTGCATCAAGAAGTAATCCTCCTCCATTATTCATTAATCTAGTAACATAAGGGTTAACACCAAGCGTAGCGTTAACACCTGAATCACTTTTTGGAACACCATAATTATAACCTTCTATTTTTACTAGTCTGTCAAAAAATTGTTTAAAAAAACTACCTTGTCCTTTAGAAAGACTTTCACTAGATGAACCTTCAGAACCCTGAAGTGCTTTCCAAAGTGCTTGGCCTTTTTCAACAACACCTTTAGGAACATAAATTCCACATTCACTTATCTGAACACTATTTAAAGTATCAACCAATTGCTCAGCAGCTTTCACGATTGCACTTAATTGTGGGGATAGAGTACTAAGTGCAATATCAAAAGCAATAAGTGGTGCATTTTGAATAAGCCCTTGAATTTTTTGAACTAAATAATCAAAATTAACAAATCCAACTCCACCTAAAAATAAATCAATCCCACCACAACCTACTTTTAACCGCGGAAGCATAATATTAAATAAAAAATCTCTTGATTCAGGCAATCTTACACTAAGACCACCAAAATTAACATACCCACGTTTCTGTGCTTCAAAATACCCTGGAGAAGTATAACTTTTCATTGCATTGTCAAACCAGCTGTCAAGCCAAGCTCCAAAAACAAAAATAGGTTGAATAATTAAAAAAACACTTAAAATAAATACTAAAAACCCTTTGCCTATAAACCTCCTCCTCTCCATACCCACCCTCTCCATACTCAATTAGATTTTAAAAACTATTTTAAATTCCCATTAAGTGATAGGACTTTTCAATTTACTTCTATTTTTCTTTTTGAAGTTTCTATTTCTTCTTCTTGAAAAGAGGTGACGGAGCATTTGGGTCAAGAGATGAACCTTTTTGGAATTTATAAAGATAATAATTTTCTGGAGAAAGTTCTCCTCTTAAAACATAAAGTCCTCTTGTTATTCTTGAAATAAGATCATCATAGGCAATAACTCCACTACCTAAAGGAAAATACTTTCCAGTTAAACGATCAACAAGAAGTAAAGTAGGAACAATATCAACACCAAATCTAACCGCAGCTGTATAATTTTCATCAATATCTACTTCCATATAAATAACTCCACGATTTTCCTTTAAATACTCCAAAATACTTCTTTGAACCTCACAATAAGGACACGTCTTCTTTGAAAAGAAAATAATACCTAAGTTCCCTCTTTCTGCCTCCAAAGTAAAATCTATTTCTTTACTTATTTCTACATTTCTAGCTCTCATACCTGGAACAACATATGGATAATCCTTCCATGTATTAAATTCTGGATACTTTGTAACTACATAACTCCACATACTAGCAAATTTTAAAGATTTTTTTCTCATAACATCTACTAAATTCAAAAACTTAAATACATTCTCTTCAGTAGGATTACTTACTGCAAGATCTCTGTAATATTCAAATAACTTCTGAAAATCCTTAACAGGCATATTAACTAGTTCTTCAAAGGTATAACTCTCAAGAGGACGAGAAAGTACATCTTTTGTTGCATTTTCAGTAGGCATCTTTGGCTTAGCTACTTCCTTTGGCTCCTCTTTTTTCTCCTTTTTTGCTGGTGTTTCTTTTTCAATTTTTTTCTTCTGATCTTTATACCACCAATATCCTTCTTTTGTTGAGGAATCATACCAAGAAAAACCTGAGAAAACTACTCCCAAAGAAAAAATCAAAAAAACCAAAAGAACAAAAAAACTAAGTAAAAAACTTTCTAAACCTCTCATAGTTAATTACTTTTAGCTTTTAATATCACAATACCCTTTCTATTAAGACAAACTACTCCCTCTTTTCTAGTCTCTCCTAAACCTTTCACTACTTCAACAGTTACTCCTTCTTTTTCTAACAAATTCTTAACAAACAAAGCTCTCTTCTTTGAAAGTTTTAAATTATAAGTCTCACCTCCCATAAAACATGCATAACCATAAATTTCAGCACTTATTTCCTTATAATTCTTTTTAAATTCTCTTACTTCAGACAAAAAACGTTCTTTCTGGTCCTTTGTTAAAATACCCTTGTTAAAGTTAAAAAATACTTCAATCTTCTTTTCTATAACTTTCTTTTCAGGTTCTTTAGGAAGTTCTTTAGAGGGAAGAGTTTCATTTGATCCACCTGAATACATAATTTGTAAAGGAATACGCTTTGCTTGAGGAGGAGGTGGAGGTACTTTTATAACCTCAGCCTGATCTAATGAAACTACATCTAACTCCCCTACAACTAATGTCTCTACTCCAAGAAATACACCAAAACGATATGAATAATCATCATTATAATTAACTGTATCCGTACCTACTATAGTTTTCTTAACAGGAATGTTTACTACCTTGGCTTCAACTTTTTCAGAAGAAGTATTAACTAAGTCTTCAGTTTTCCTTACCTTCTGCCCATGAAAAACTGTCGAACAAGAAGGAAACACTAATAACAAAAATAAAGCAACTAAATTTACTCTACTCATTCTCAGAACCTCTTTCTAAAGAATTTGGAAGATTTTGGTCATCCTTTGGAAGGTATTTTAAGTATTGACCTGGTACAGCCTGACTAGGGTTTTCTTTTTCAGAACATGGCTTTCCAGGGAGAGGACATGTTTCAGTTTCAGGTTTTGTTTCAGTTGGTTTTTCTTCAGTAGATTTTGTAGTCTCACTTGTAGGTTCTTTTACGCTTTCTAAAGTAGTAGAAGCTGAACTTTTTTCTTCTTCACCTTCTATAGGAAAAGGTGTAATAAAAATATTCTGAAATACCCACTTTGGTGGATCTACCATAAAATAAATATATCTTGCAAAATAAAATTCTTCCCCTTTAGGATCAACATAAGGGAGTATAAGCAACCTTGCTATCCTTGGAGGAGTTATCATTGGTGTTTTTGGCTCACGAAGCATCTTATTCAGTTTTTTAAACATCTCTTCTAAATATTGATTACTTACAATTTCAGGAACTCCTGATACTTCTCGAATAGAGAGACTCCCTTGATCTTCATCTAGTTTAGGATAATAATTTGTTAATTGCTGTGTCGCGTTTTGCTGAGCTTTTTTTGCTTCCTTAAGTGCTTGCTCTTCTAATTTAGTTATATAATCAGGACTTTTATCTTGCTTTAAACTCTCTAAGTAAGAATCTTCCAGCCCTGCACATTTACCTTTTTCCGCTTGAGGACATTCAAATTCACCTTTATAAGGATTTACTACTTTTCCACAACCTGAAACTGCTAAAGCTAAACCCACTAACAAACTCAAAGTTTTAAGCCTCATAACCCCTCCTTAAATACTAAAGTTCATGTTCCTTAACTTCAAGCATAGCTCCTTCACTCACTACAAGTGTAACTGATCTTGTAGGTAACACTTCAACTACTGGAATTGTTTGTTTCGCAAGCTCTAAGTAAAACTTCATAAGCTCATTTGCTGCAGATTGAATACCTTGACCTAATCCGTATTTAAAAGCTTCTCCAGGTTTTACTGTTTGTAAAGTTCCTTCAGCAGAAACTGATGTATATTGAGATTGTACAAATATCTGTGTCCCAAAACCTTGAACTAAACCTGCAAGAAATGATCTAACTAGCAAACCCCCCATTTTAGAAACAACCGTACCTCGAAGCCCTATCTTACCATCAGTATCAACCACAAATCCCTTAATCTTTTGGTCAATAACAGCTCTATTTTTTCTATCTATGCAGGAAATACTTACTAAACGAATATCTGCTCTTTCAGTTGCAAGATTACCAACACCCTCAGCAATTATAAAACACCCCTTAAGGTTAGCTTTTACTCTATTTGGTAAAACCGCAGGAGCCTTTATCCTTAAAAGTATTGGAACAGGATGACCCTTCCCTTCACCTACAGCTGGGGCATCCAATCCTGAAAGAAGGGTCGCCTCCATAAAAGATGGAGGGAGATAATACTTTTTTTTTATAGTCTCATTCTTAGTAACTTTGCTTACAGAAGTTGTAGATTTTTGCTGTAAATTTTGTTGTAAAGCTTGCTGCTGACCATAAGGAGATTGTACTGTAGACTTAGCTGTTGCATTCTCTCCTTTCACAACTACAATCTCTCCTGTAAGTTTAGGAGTTAATGATTCAGGAGGAAAAGCAGAAGCAGTAGGAGTAGCTCCTGGAAGAATTGCTCCAAGAGGAGTTGATTGTGCTGATGGAGGTGGAGGAGGTGGTACAGGAGGAGCTGACCTTAGCCTTTTTTTCTCTTCTTCAAGCTCTTTTTTCATCTCTTCAAGCTTGCGCCTTTCCTCTTCAAGCTGGCTTTTCTTTTCAGTAGTAGCATTAGCTTGCTGCCGTAACTCTTCAATTTCTTTCTTACTATTAAGTAATTCCTCACGAAGTTTATCTATCTCAGATTGAGTTTCAAGTAAAGCCGATTTTTCAAGACTTTTTCTCCCTTCTGGAAAAAGTTCTTGCGACTCTTCTTTTTTAGTTAATTTAGATTCTTCTACTTTAGACTTTCCCCCTCTAGTAGCATAATACCCTAAAACACCAGTAACAATAAGAAGTCCTATTATAGAAAATAAAACAAACTTCTTTTTAGCTTCAGGATCTAGATTACTAAACCATTCTTTAAGCTTAGCTAAAAAGTTCATACGGCAAAAACCTCCTTTACATAGTACTGTTTAAATCAAACTCTTCAGAAGTAATTCTTTCTATTACAAAAAGAAGAACTTTATCATTTTTATAAAGCCTAAGCTTTGATAAAGCTATAGCTACAGGAGCTTTAGAAATTTCCTTTTTCAAAAAGTCTTTTTCAAACAAATCAACATATTCATTCTTGACATTCGGAGAAAGACGTACACTAAATACTCTTACAACAAACCCTTCTCCTTCAAATCTATAATCTTCCTCTTCAACAACATTTAAAGCCTTAGAAAATCCAATAGGTTTTCCTACTTTAACTACATTTGCTTCTTCAGGAACTTTTCCCTTTATAAGAGATGAAATTACTTCAACAAGTCTTTTCTCAAAAGGAATACTTTTAGACAAAGAAAGATTTTCATTAATTGTAGTTTTTTTGTCTTTTTCAAGATATATGATTGTAGAAGGTATCTTTCGTGGGATTAAAATTAAACTATAAACTCTGTTATTACAAACTACATAAAGTTCAGCAGGCTCACTTGCTGTTTCTATTATCTCTCCTTTAGCAGGATTCTTAACAAGTTTAAATTTAACAAAAACATCACTGCCAACTACCTTAACTGTTAAACCTTTTTCCTCTGAATAAACAACATCTTGAATTTCTCCAGGACAATAAATCCTATTTATATGAAGAGAACTAACTCTTACAGGTGTAACAATGTCTGGCTGTATGTTATAAGTCTCTCCTTTAATTAAAGAAAGATCTAAATCTTCAAGAGAAGTTGTATTGTTAACACTAGTAGCATTTTCAAAACTAGTACTTTTAGGAAAAAGTATTTGAGGTCGAGTTGGTGTTTTCTTAGGAGGTGAAATAGTTGGAGATGCTGGACAAAATCTAGACTGAATCTCAATCTTTTGATTTTGTTTCTCTGGAGTTTGTTTATCTGCTGCTAAAAAATTGCTACTTACAACAGAAAACATTGTAAGCAAAACTAAAGAACAAGCCGTAATTTTTTTCTTCTCCATAATAATTCCTCTCTCTAAGAAGTTTTTATGTTAGTTATACAAAATCTTCCAGAAGATATGTCGTAATTTAATTCAATCTCTTTTTTTGTACTAACTGGAGAATACGCCCCAACTTTTTCTGTATAAATTCCAGTTACCTTTATCTTTCTTTCCTGAGGTCTAATTTCTAGTTTTTCAATAAGAAAAGTTGTAGTTATTTGCAAATCATTAATCTCTTTTAAACGCCGATAAAGTATTCTTTGAAGTTCTGGATAAAAAGATGGATGAGTAAATTTTAACGCAGTCTCAAACTGGGAAGAAGCAGTAGAAGGAGTATATTGGTATAAAAGTAAAATGAAAAGATAAGTAATCTCACTTAAATATTCTTGAGAAGCTTCATTTCCTGTAATATAAACCTCTTTGGTAAGTCCAAGCGGGACTAATATTACTCTCTGAGATATAGCTGCTCTATAAACATAAACACCATTTATAACAATTGCAATCGCTATAATAAAAACCATAAATCTAAGAAAACGATTCTGTCTTGCTAACTCTGCCTTTTCTTCAATATACTTTTTAAGCTCCATATTGCACCTTCCTTTCCTCCTTTTTAAATTCTTGAACTCTAAATCCTGGCTTTCTTAATATATATTAGAAAGTGGCAAAATTACTCATAAAACTTATCTGCGAAATAATGAGGAACATTTTTGAGATTTGCTAGACCTATTACATATAAAATTTGACGAAGAAGCCCTCTTGAGTATTTAATTTTTAAACGCCACCAAATTATAGGTACCATCAAAAGAAATATCCAAAAAATCCCACCGAAAATTATAGCTAACGTAAAAAACAAAAACAAAAGAGCTAAATCTTCACTTTCAAGAAAAAGAACTGAATAAGGCCTATGAAGATATTTTGGAATTCTATATTCTTTCATAAGCTCCCTTTTTTCCTAGCCATATAGGCACCTGGGGGAACGGAACTCCCCCCAGGAATACTCTTAAAATTTACTTAATTGTAAAACCTAGAGAAGTAACAATAGCATCAGATTTCAAAAGAACTGCTCCACCAAGAACGGCAGGTATGGCAGTCATATACCTACCACCAACTAGAGAAATAGCTCCAATAACCATAGAAACAACCCCACCAACAAAACCAACGGGACCCTGTAAGATTTTCTTTACAGCAATGTCATATATATCATAAGCAAAACTCCCTGTAGTTGGAGCAGTAAAAGCAAAAGCAGCACCTGCACCCAAAGCAACAACTCCAAAAGATTTAAGACCAGAAATCAAAGCTTTTTTAAACATAATTTACACCTCCTTTTAAAATTTTTTGTTTTATTTAAAATTTTTAGTCTATTTATTATAGAAGGACTATCTTTCTTTTTAATTTTTGTTCTTGGATCGAGAAACTAAATGGTCTATTGCTTCTTCATAAGAAAGACCTTGAGAAACAAGCTGTTCAATAGCTGCTATTTCAGCTGGGTTAGAAGTAAATACATAGTAAGAATAAGGATCAACTGCTAAACGAATAACACCTTCACCAAAAGAATCAGTTTTTACGAAAATCTCTGAATAACGAGGTGCATTGTATCTTATTGATTTTAACAACTGAAAAGAAAACTCATCCATACTTAAAAGTTTTTTCTCATAAGCTCTATCAAAATCTGTTGATTCTAAAAAGAACTTAAAAGCTGAATTAGAATCAATTATCCTACCTACTGAACCAAAACCTTCAAAATCTAAAACACTCTGAGTTATAACTGAAAAACTTCCACGATATTTCCTTGCTCTTCTATACCCCTCTTCTATTATCTTTGCAAAAGAAGGAGTATCCTGAAGAAACTGCCAAGCCTCATCTACTAAAATCAGAGTTGGTCTTGTTCTATCAGAAAGATAAAGCTCAGCTGTAAGATGATTTAAAATCGTAAGCACAACAACTTTAAAAAGATCTGGCATTCTTTTTAAATTCTCAAGCTCTAAAACAACAAAATCATAACTTGAAAGATCAAGAATATTTTCCCCATTAAACCATTTACCATAAATACCTTGAGTTGTAAACTTTCTTAAGTTAAAAGCAAGATGAGATGCAATAAGAGTAAAATTTTCCTCACAATATGACTTTTCTTCAGAACAAAGAATATCTCTATCAGGAAAGTATTTAGTAAAATTAACAAGATACTCATAAATGTCATCTATTAACAAATCTTTTGGAGACTTTGCTTTTAAAAGTTCTTCCACTGTTACATGCATTACGTTATAAGCACTTTCTCTACTAATATTGTGAGGTAATTCTTCAGTTACAGCTGTTGCCATTGAAATTAATATCTGAATAATTGTAGGAAGATCTTGTTCTAAATCCTTTATGCTTAAAAAAGGATTCAAAGAAAAATTTGCATCAGGAGTAAATTCAAGATAAACTCCATTAAACATTTTAGTAAGCTTTCTGTAACTACCCCCTATATCAACAATTCTTACACGTGCTCCTTCAAGAAGATAATTAACTACTATATAGTTTGCAGTAAAAGACTTACCTTTACCTGAAGGAGCAGCTATATAAAAATTATAATTTGGACTTCTCTGAGAAAAAATATCTATACTTACAAGTTGCCCTTTTCTTCCAGTAAAAATTAAAGCTGGTTCTCCTGTACCAACAAAATCAGCTTGAATAGGTATTATACAAGAAACGGTATCAGAAGGAAGTACAAACTCTCTGTCTAAAATAAATCTTGTCGTTTTATCAGAAACAACACCAAAAGGCAAAGAATAAAAAAGCATTGGTAAATTTAAGAAAGTCTCTGTCTGAATTTCCCCACCAAGAGATTCTAAAATTCTTTTATACCTATAAATGGATGAAAGAAGCTTCTCTCTATCTTTATCATAAACAACAAAAGTAAAATATACTTTGTTAAATGTCTTTCCAGATTCAAGTTCGCTTGTTGCCCAGAGGTACTCATCTACTTTCTGTTTAAGCTTTACATAAAAAGTACCAAAAGCCTGTTGTTGCAATATAAGATTACCTTTGCTTATTATTTCTGTCTTAACATTATCTAAATAAACTGTGAAACACGCATAAAAAGGAGAAGGTACTTGAAACGTATCTCCACTTCTTCCATCAATTAAATCATAAATACCAGATATATAATTACCAAACAAAAAATTAGTCTTTTCAGGAAGACTCTTAAAGCTCATAACACCTACATACTTATCATTAATTTTAATAAAGTTATTTTCTCTTTTTATCTCTGTATCTGCATATATAATTTGTTTTGATAGTCTTGTAGTAGGATACCATCTTGTAAGTCTTCCATTTTCAAAATCTTCATAAGTCCATTCTTTATTATTTAATAACCTTCTTAAAAAGAAAAGTAGATATGAAGGTTCAGCTACACGAAGAGCCATTCCCGCAGAGGAAAAGTTTTCTAAATACATAGCTTTAAGCTCGTTAATATAGTTTACAGTCAAATCATTGGTTATCGGTATTTTTACTGCAATAAAAAGTATAAAATTTCTTACTAAAAGATTTGTTTCTCCATGGGCAGCTTTTCTAAAATAATCACAAAGTTTCTCTAAAGCTTTTTTAGCAAAAGAAGAGGCAGTTTTTCTTCTTAAATAATTTTCAAGAATATGATCTACAAAATCATCTGCAACTAGTATTACTTGAAGAATAGAACCAGAAGGATATTTCATTTTCAGCAATGCTTCTAAAGCATTAAGAGACTTTTCAGATGAAAAAATTAAAGGAGCATCACAGAAAAAAAGAAACCCAATAGTATTGTCTGCATTGTAATAAATTCCAAGCTCACTATCATAAGCAACGTAAGGTAAATACTTCGAAAAAGAATTCCTTCCAAATAACTTCTTCAACTCGACATTACTAAGATAAGCATCCTCTATTTCAGATTTCTTTAAACCAATTACTTCAGCAAAAAAGTCAAATTTTTGTTTTAAAACCTCTTTCAATGCCTGCATAACACCACCACCTAAAATTAAAATATTGGTTTTAATTTAAATAAAAACTCAGATTCATCAAATAAACCAATATACTTAGAATCATAACTATCTTTAGAAGGTGTATAAAGGAAGTACTTATTCTTGGGGATTCTTACTATACACTTTTTGGTGTTTAAGTCTTTTAGTTCTAAATTCTTTTTCTCTACCACCAAAGAATCTTCACAAGGGTTATATGGATACAACTTGACTTTATATTGAACAGAATAAGTCTTAGTTTTTCCTAAATAAACACACCCTGAAACATCTCCGCTATAAAACTTAAGATCAGAAACCCCTCTACAACAATAGAACATGCCTTCCCCAGTACTATTAAGAATAACAGAAACCAAAATATCTTCTGGCTTACAACCAATCTTTTTTGTTAACAAAAGTCCTTTAGTAAACCTGTCATTTTCTTTTCCTCTTACTACAACAAAATCGTTATAAATAAAATTTCTATCTTTTGTTTTCCAAAAAAGGACATGAGGTCTTACACTTTTCATTCCAACAAAAACTAAATGAGAAGTAATAAAATTAGCACCTAAAAGAGCAAAAATAAGCAACAAAAATAAAATAATTCCTCTAAAAAAATAAATTCTTTTCTCTGACTTTTTCTCTAAACTCTTCAAGCTTAAAATACTTTTAAGCTTATTACTTAATTCCAAGATTAAGGTCATTTGCTCTTTTTGGTTTTTTTAAAACAACTTCTGAAGAAATAACTATACAATTATCTGGAAGACTATCTATTTGATTTTTTAAATTATTAAATAATCTATCCACATCCTGTTCACTAAGTTTCCCCGCACTATAAAGAATTCTTGTTTGTTCTATAAAACCTCTTAAATCAACAACCGTAACCTTTAAAGCAAAAAAACGATCATAAATAAAAATTGAAAAGAAAGAGACAATAACTGAAATCACGATAATCAAAATTATAAGCCTTAGATTTAATCCCTGCATTGAAAACCTCACATTTAAGAAATCTTTTAAATCTTAAATTAAAATTAGAAACCGATTTTTTTTGGATTCTTTTAACAAGTCTTTTAATTAATAAGTAAGAGTCCTTCAATCAATAAGTAAGAAATCTTTCACTAAATTCTACCAAATCTTTTCTTCCACTAGCAAGTCCTATTCTTTTTAGATGATACCAAAAAGATGTATCACCATATGAAACCCAAGCCTTTTCTTTACCTGGAAATACCAAACCATAAGAACCTATCATTTCATCCCCTGAAAAACCTTTTACAAAAACAACTGCAGGAACTTCATTTATCTTATACTTTCTAAAAAGATAAGGATCAATCTGAAGAGAAATTCCATAAAATTCACAAGTACTTACTTTATCTACTTCAAATTTAAACTCACACGTTGCATCCTTCTTAAAAGTGTTTAGATACCAATCAACTGTTGGCTGAATTCTTTCAAGTCCACCTATTCCTCCTCGCAAGACAAAAAAAACATTACCTTCTATATGCTCAATAGCTTTAGCATAATTTCTCAAAACTTGAGAAGATAAACTCGAAGATACAAATACATAAATCCGTTCATCAGATGAAAGTTTGAATTTATCAGAACTACCTTTTAACCCTACACTCTCCTTTCTTTCATCTTTCTTTCCAGAAGAATAAAGATCTTTATAATAAGAGAGTACCTTTTCCGTTCCTGTTTTTTTAGTAATATATTCTTTGAACATATCTACTTCAGAAGCAAACTCCTTTGAAGAAATCCTCTCTTTTACTTTTTCTAAAGATTTTTCTATTTTTTCTTTTTCTTCCTTTGAAAGATTTTTTCCAGGAGAAAAAGTTTCATTGAAAGATTGGTTATTGCCTGTAGAATTAAGAGAACTAAAAACCTCCTGATAAAGTTTTGAAACTGTTTCTTCTAAATCTTTGCTTTCATTAACATCTACTTCACGATATATTTTACCATTAAGAAAAACTTTAACTTTATCACCATAAGATGAATAAATATGTACCTTCACTGGAATCACTACTTGTGCTCCTACACAAGAAGGTTCACGAACTAAATATACTTCGTTCCCTTCTATCTTTTCAATCCTAGTACATATATCAGGAAGATAAATAACAACCTCCCTATATGAATTCTTATCATCTACATTTGCACCATAAAGAGAAACAGAAACTACAACTAAAACCAAAAACGTAAAAATTAAAAACATAAAAATCAAAGATACGAAAATCAAAAATGTTGAACGATTCATAATTAAAACTTTTTATCTTTTTCCAAGGCTTCTTTAACCTCTTTAACTGAAACTTCTTCTATTTTTAAGTAATTATCTTCCTGAATTACTACTGAAACTGTTTTTTTTACTTTAAAACGATCTAAAATAAAATCGTTTACAGGATAGACATTCTCTTTTTTAAGTTGTTCTCTTAAAGTAAGGATATTCCCTTTAGTTACAAAAAAGTATACATTGTTAGTCTTACCAAATCTTTCAACAACATATTTAACTTCATTCTCATCTTCTCCATCGAAAAAAACAAATGTATAAGGAAGTTTTATATAATCCAAGGGGTTAAAAGTATACCCTGCAGGGTAAATGATATTCCCATAAGCATCTGTTATATTTATATCAAGAACGTAAAGAGGAATCTCTTTTCTGACTGAATAATTTGCAACCTTTGGTAAATCAAAATTTACTGTAAAGTGTTTATAAATCAGCTTGCTATAATTTTTCCAAAAAGCTTCCCAATCTACTTTTTCTGCTTTTTCTATAATTTCTTCAAGAGCGTCTTTTTCTTGTATGGAGAATGTATTTCCAATTTTTCCAAGATTTATGACTTCAAAGGAGTAAAGAGTACAAGGTAAAACTAATATCAAAAGAACTATTTTCCAGAAGAACCAATTGTTTTTCCAAGACAACATTTTACTCTCTTAAATAAAATCCATGAGAAATTGTCTGGAGCGTTCTTTTTTGTTCCAAAAGGAGGATCTTTAAAGTATTCCCAAAGAAGTGGAGCTCTACCTATTGGAAGAATTGGACCTTTAACTGGTTTAACTTCTTGTATTTTATGATGAGATTTTATCCAAACTGGAGTTATTACTGCTCCACACACATCTATTGCAGTATCCCAAGAAACAATAAGTCTTGTATTCCTATAGATTAGTTTTGAAGCTTCAAGGGCGGAAGCTTGAATTATATCTCCATGTCCACCAAAACCTGTAAATGGATAAACAGATCCCCATGAACCACTACACCAAAAAAGCGGATCTAGAGGCCAGCCTGCAGTTGCAGCAGCAGAGTCAGCAACACAAGCCATCTGAGTAATCGGGTTAGCAAAAAGTATAGCCTCAGGATGCATAAACATTGCAACAACATCATTGTTCCAAGTAGGATCTATCTCACTTAAATAAGCTATATCTAGTCCTTCATGCTTTACACATGGTACATCAAGAAAAAGATTAAGTATATCTAAAGCATTAAAATAGATTAAATGAGAATTAAAAAATCCAGTCTTTTGAGCATCATCCTTCTCACCTATAGTACCATGTTTTGTTCCTGACTTTGTGATATCAACATGCATTCCACCAAAGGTAGGAAAACACCCAGGAACTTTAGTTAATTCAATGATTCTTACAGGATTCCAATAAGAAACTCTTATCCCAAAAACAAAGCCGTTAGGAACTTTACAATAACATACAATCCCACCTAACTTATCTGGATTATCCTCTGTAGCAGGTCCTTTAACTTCAACACCCGCTATTTCAATTGGAAAAAGCCCAGACCAGTGAATATCAGTGATAGGATTAATAAAAGAAGCTTTACAAGCAAAATCTTTTACTCCTGCGAACAAATTATTATTCAAATTGAAAAAAAGAACCAAGATAAAAACTAAAAATATCAAAAATCTAGTTTGTTTTCTCATTGTTTGTTTATCTATATTCCATTTTTTGTTTATGATCATGACTACATTTTTCATCTTCCTAGTGCCACCTCATTTCCTGTACTACAAATCATATCTTGCCCTGCAAGTCTAAGTACTTGTATAGCGGTTACTGCTTCATGAAAGTTATTTATACAAGTGCAATCTTGAACTATTTCCTCTCCTTCGTTTGGATTATAAGGACAAATTCCATCAGTACAAGATCTATAATAGTAAGCATATTGTTGTTGATTTCTTCTCAGAGTTATATCAAGTGGTCCCAATTGTCCTAATTGAGATGCATCTTTTTTCTTTCTAACCTTACACATAAGTTCGCAGTCTTCTCCTAGTTGCCCTGAAATATAAATCTTCTGATTTGGATATTCCTTCCAAGTACCTGTCTTCCTATCATAACGAACATCAGTAAAAGTTAGTTCACTTCCTGAATAAGTAGCACTTGAACTAATTGCATTAAGTCTTTTTTCAGCATAAGAAAGATCGGTAGTAGGAGTTTCACATTCATATGTTCTTTCTTTAGTCCACCAATCATAACAAAAAACGTCCTCACAAAATGTCTGACAAGATGGAACGTTTTTTAAACCAGTTAGTTGATAGTTGTCATATACTAAAACATCATCCTGTTTTTCTCTTTTTAACTTACAATCAGATCTTGAACTAAAAGTTGTACAAGTGTCTTCTGTCCGATTTTCACTTATATAACAACCCTTTAAAGGAGCATTAAATAACATTTTTAGTCTTAGTTCTCTACATCCACTATCTACTCCTTCCCCACCCCCTGCCCCCTCTATTGAAACAAGAATCGTATTAGGACCCTCTTTGTATAATGAAGGATTTATCCGAGCTTTATGCCGACAACCACCATTAGGAACATCACCACAATCTTCACTATCTTCATACGTCACATGATAAACTAATTGACCATTTAAATATATACGTACACCGTTATCATATGCATCATCATCTGTACAAGGATAAGATCCTTTCGTTTGAGTACACCAAATAAAAGCAGAGTCAATAAGTTTCTCCTTAAACTCTGGTGTTATATTAACAGTTAAAGTAGCTCTATATTCATCACTTGCTGATATATAAATTGGAATAACATATTCAAGACATTGCAATCCACATTCAAAAGGGCCTGGATTTATATTTGGACAATATTGAGCTTCAACACTTCCTACAACCTCAGTAAGGTCATATGTTTTTACATCAACAACTCTCTTTATTGTACAAGTAGCTTCAGAAGTTCGCTTGTAATGCGATGTAAGAAGTTCTTTCACTGTAACCTTGCTTTCAGGATGAAGCTTTTCATAACTAAAAGCACTCTGGGCATCAGAAATAAGAAGAGATGGAGTATCATAATACTTTTCAACAGAATAAGCACCAGTACCACCTTGAGGTGTCTTACAAGACCCTACGTTCTGCCCATAATATTTAATACTTGGCCCATCTATTTTTACCTGAGAAATAGCATACCTTGGATTTACATTTCTCATAGCACTTACAAAAACACCACCTATAGTTTGAAGATAATAATTTAAATTGTTTATAAAACTACTTGATGCAGTACAAGATCTATTAACACAAAAACAACCTGAAAGAGAATTCAAAGAAACTTCTTTCAAGGTAAAACCGTCATTGTTATAAACAACTGTATAGTATGTACAATTATTCCACGTACCAGAAGAACAAAAGATAAATCCATTAGTACACACTCCAGAAATTCCGTTAAAAGACGTACTTCTATCCATTCTCCCATCAAAATTAGTATCCCAAAAAGCTTGAACATATAAATCACCTGTTGCTTCTGACTGTACTATTACAGTTAAAAATTCTATAGATGAAGGACAAGCTATATTCGTAGAAAAACTCTTACTTCTATCAAGAGTAGTCATATTTCCACTACCTAACATAGGTGAAATTAAATTCTGTTGAATAGCCTCTTTTGACCCAGCAGATTTACGAATAAGATTTTCTATATTAGATGTACTATTTGTAATTTTATTCTTTACATCTTGTGATATATTTTGATAAGGAAGTGGATAATTTCCTCCAAAAGAATTAGAACTCATAAAACAAATCAAAACAATTAAACTCCAAAGAAAAAATAAACTGTCTTGTATTGCAGATACAAAACCCCGGACAAGTTTGAATACCCTGCACTCTGTAGTTATAGTATTCATTATCATCGCAGACAAATTCATACTAGCTCTATTTTTAGCTTTCCATTCTAAAAATCCCCTCATAGCTACTTTCCAAACGTATCTAGTTTTTCTTGCAATGTTGTTCCAATTGATTGTTCTACATTCTGTCTTACACTTCTTTCGATATCTCCTATATATTCAGAAAAATCTATCTGGTTGAAATCAATAGCTTGAAATTCCTCAGGAGTAAATCCTCTACAATTAGGATGTTTTGCACTTCCCCAGCTTCCATCGGAACCAAAGGTACTAAGTTGAGGTCTTCCTTGCTCATGTATAATTCGTGCTAGTTTGCTGTTAAAACAACAATAGACTTTACTTTTCTGAAGACATGCACCAAGGAACTTTTTGATACAACGTGAACCAACATAATGGCAATAACCAGATTCTTTGAATGTAGAAGTTAGTATATCTTGCTGATCACAACTACCCATAAAGAAACTCATAATAACTCCAGCAACTAAACCAGCAAAAGTAAGAGGACTAAATTGTAGAAAATTAAGTTTTACAAGAACTGAATACATTGCAAGATTAACCACTGAAGAAATAACAGGATCATTTATAGCCATACTTGTGAGTATAGAAAGAGCTGTAAACCCTAGATCTTTTAAAGCAGCTTCACCTAATACTTTGTTAAAAACTTCGTCTGTAACTTTAAGACCATCTTTACCCATAAGATTATAAAAAGCTTCAGCTACACTACGAGGTACTTCTTTAGGACCATAATGTTTTCCAAGAAGTTCATAACCTATAATTGATTTACTACCTATAACCACACTCTTTATTGTAGCCCCTTTCAAGCTATTAAGAAGCAAAAACACATTAACAAGATTGTAAACATCTTTAATCAAAGAGAGTGACATAAAAACTGGAAAACTCCCCATATTATCATAAAGTTTTCCTTTTGCTTCATTACAACAATTTTTAAATCCAGTTTGTATTCCCGAAGGACGACATCTCATCTTTTTACCGCTAAAGATAAAAACCGTTCCAAGACAGTTGCCTTCATTATCATACCCTGCATCATCATCAAGGCCAGAAGGTATTACATCTGGGTCCGCATCTTCTACCTGTCCTTTCAAACAATCATAAGGGGAACATTTATACTTGTTATCAGAAGGATCACGAACACACTCTCTTTGCTGCTCAGAACAGCTAATAGGATCAGCAACACAGAGGTTTATGTTAGGATCAAATACAGTTTCAGAGGGGCAAATTGGCGATGCTACACAAAGATTACTCGCTGGATCATAAACCATTTCAGAAGGACAAATTGGCGATGCTACACAAAGATTACTTGCTGGGTCATAAACCATTCCAGAAGGACAACTTGGCGATGCTACACAAAGATTACTTGCTGGGTCATAAACCATTCCAGAAGGACAACTTGGCGATGCTACACAAAGA
>JBMFQU010000022.1:0-22170 GCA_049968435.1 Brevinematia bacterium
CTTCCTAACTTCTATTAGGAGTAGATGCTTTATATTTTTTGCTTATAAAGGAAGATGAATACTATTTACTTATTCATTGGAAGCAATAAAGGTAAGTTTTATTTTTATGACTTTATAATCCTTCTAATAGAAAGTTTTTATACTCTTATTAAATTTGTTGATAGAATATCAAATATTGTAATATTCTAAACATGGAAGTATATATAGTTGGTTTAGTTGTAATAATTTTCTATCTTATTATTTCTATCTACTTTTATTCTCTTATTAAAAGGCTTAAGGCTATATCAAATGTATTTATAATTTTGGTTAGGTACTCGATAATGATTACTACCGCTGCTTTAGTGGCTATTGTTTTATCTCAAAATTACTACTTTTATGTTTTACCTCTATGGTTTTCCTTTATGGTTTTTTCTATAAACTATTTTAACCGTAATGTCATAAATATACTTGATTTGAATATGATTTTTGTTTTTGTAATACTTATATTTTTAGATATTTTCTTTAAACTTAACGTGGTTTTACCACTATCTCTTGCTTATTTTGTTATTTATTCAACATACTACTTTTCTTCAAAGCGGTATGATAATGTATTTAAGAAGATAGTTCTTTATTTGGCTATATTATCTTCATTAGGAGTTATTTTAGGTGGAGTTGGTGTGATATTTGAGATTCATTCTATTATGATCATAACTTCTCTTTTATTGGTTGCTTTTTATTCTGTTATTTTATACTTCATCGTATTTGGTTCGTATATAATTACTACTGATAGTAGTTATAACTCCTTAACTATGTCTTTAGTTGAGCTTGATAACAATTTAAAAGAGATTAATTCAAAGATCTCTAGTATGATGGATAGATTCTTTGAAAGTGTAGAAAGAATTAAAGTGTATAAGGATAAGATTGACAAGAATAATCTTGAGATTTTTATAAAAGAATTTTATAACATAGTTAATGAGATTACTCCACAGGTTTCTTTTCTAAACAATTTAGTAATCGAAAAAAAGCATAACATGGAAAATGTTTTAAAGAGTATACCTTTTTTTATTGAAGATGTTAAGTCCAATTTGAAATCTTTTTCTGAAATTCAAAATGTCCTTTTAGACATAAACATTGATATAACTAATTTAACTAAAATAGCTTTGGATAGTGAAAAAGCAGTAACTGGGGTTTCGAAATCTGTTAAGGATTTGAGATTGGTTGCGAAGAATCTTTCAGAGGATTTGAAAGTTTTTAGTAGGATATCTGATCAATCTGAGATGCTTTCTATAAATATAAGTGTTGAGGCTTCTAAAATAGGTAAACAAAGTAGTGCATTTTCTAAATTAGCTCAGCAGGCTAAGAAGTTTTCTGATACGATTATGTCTAGTGTTGGTAAAATAAGATCCTTGATTAAAGAACTTGATACAAAGGCAGAATTTAGCGAATATACTATAAAAACGCTTGTAATGTCTTTTGTTGAAATAGAGACAGGGCTGAAGACTCTTTCTAAGAAAATTTCTAACATTTTACTAAGAGTACAGGCTATTTCAGATTTAGCAACTAAATTAGAAAGCAATTTAGTTGAGGTTAATAGATTATCTGTTTCTATGCCAGAATTCGCTAATGAGTTAGGTAAGGCTCTTGATGATATAAGTTGGAATTACAAAAAGTTAAAAAAGTACTCCGATGATCTATTTATTTCGCTTAGTGCTATTAACGATTCAATAGAGAATATTATTAGGACGGTTGATATTACCTTTGGCTATGTTAAAGATCTTTTTGAAAAGTAGTGTTAGTCTTTGAATATTTCTAGTAATATAGGATCTTTTGTTATTAATTCTTTCATTTTTATCCTGTTTTTTTCTTCATGAATTGTTGTGAATCTATGAGGTTTTATGTAAGGTGCATTGTCTATTGCTAGTAGCCATGCATTCAAGTTGAATTTTTCTTTCTTTACATATTCGAAAAATCCGCTGCTTTCAAGTAATTCATTTATTATATGCTTTTTAGGGTTTTCTTGAACTTGTCCTACTATATATGTTGCTATTCCTACCTGTATTCCATGTAAATGTGGATTTGGTAATATCTTATCAAGGGCATGTGAAATTAGGTGTTCTGACCCACTTGCTGGTGCGCTATCTCCTTCTATTTCCATTGCAATTCCACTCATTATTAGAGAATCGATTAGTTTACCTAAAAATTCCTCATCTCGTATATTTGAGATTTTATAGTAAATTAAACTGTCTATTGACTTTTCAGCTACCATCCTTGCAAAGTCATCGTGTTGTATTTTTTCCTTTCTTTCTTCAAAGTCAAGATCATATATTGCTGTTATTTTTGATACAATATCTCCTATCCCTGAGTATATAAAACTCTCAGGTGCACTTGATAGAATATCGGTATCTGATATTACACCAAATGGTATTTTTGAGGGTACTGTTGTTCTTTTTCCATCTATTAGTAGTGAACATAAAGGACTACATATACTGTCGTTTGAGGGTGCCGTTGGAAAAGTTATAACTGGTATCTTTCTTATATATCCAACATACTTTGAAATATCTATTACTTTTCCACCACCTATACCTAAAATAACGTCAGAGTGCTTTATTTTAAATGCAATTTCATAGATATCTTCTATTTTATTGGATTTACCTTCGTATATTTCCTCAATAATTATCCCTTTGTCTTTTATAGATTTTTCAATCGGTTCTCCAAAGAACTTTTGAATTCCTTCTCCATAAAATATTACAACATTCTTAACACCTATATCTTTTAATATCTCTCCAACTTCATTTTTCAAGCCTTTGTATATTTTAAGCACATAAGGTATTGAAATTTCTCTAGGTATTAGGAATTTGTTCATATTTTCCCTCCCTTATTTTTGAAATTACTTTTTTGGTTTCTTCAAATATGTCTTTAAAATCTTTAAATTCAAAAAATTTTATTTTTTGTTCTCTCAATATGTCTGCTAATTGGTTTTTTGCAAAAACATAGTCCGCTACTATTGCAGCATAATAATCAGGTCTTGAATCCCCTGCGAAGAAAAGAAAATCTGCATTTCTTTTTATAACTTCAACGGCTTTACCTTTATCTACCCCGAAAACTTCAGAGTAATACTCAGTAGTTTTGTCAGGTACCATATAAATATTTCCATTTTCATAGTATCCAGGATTTGCTATTATTTTTACCTTATCCTTTATACCATATTTTTCTACTAGTATTTCAATATAGTATCTACACCCAGCACTGACAATGTAGAATTCTCCAACTTCTTTAGTAAACCAGTTTATAAACTCAATAGCTCTATCATCAATTGGTATAGAGTGTATATCTTTAAGAACGGTTTCATAATCTTTGTTTATGTTATTGAAAACCATATTCAAAAAATCAACATCCTTTATCTTTTTGCTTTGCCACTGATTGTATAGTTCAATGTACTCTTTGCCAAGATATTTATCAATAACTATCCAGTAAAAATCTCTTAGTGATATTGTTCCATCAAAGTCAGATGTGAATACTATCTTCATACAACCTCCCTTTAAAGGAATACATTTAGATGTATTGATACAAAAAAAGTAAAGTTTATTTCAAATACTACTTAATTAGTAATAATTTTTATTCAATTATTCCGAAATACTCAAGTAAAGTTAATGCTCCTATAAGTATAAATACTGATGCTGCTATGAATTTTACTATTTTGGGATTAAGTTTTTCTGATATTTTTGAACCTATGAGAGTTATTATTACATTTGGTAGTATTAGTCCTAAAGTTGCTCCTAACCAGACTAATAACAGGTTAGATTGGGAAATTGAGAGTGAGAATGTTGCTAGTTGTGATTTATCTCCCATTTCGGCTATGAAGAATATTAAAGATGCTTTTAAGAAGTCGGGTAGTTTTAAATTTATTTCTTTTTCTTCTTTTTCTTCTTTTTCGAATAAAAAGAAAAGTCCAACTGCTATGAAGATAATACCGCTTGCTAATACTAAGCTTGCTCTAGGTAGTATTTTATGTAGCCATTCTCCTAAAATTACAGGTAGAAGTATTACTATAATTGAGGCTATTACTATACCTATTATTAGTTGTGTTTTTTTGATTCGTGTTGATAGAGGTAGTGTTAGGAGCATTGTTTTATCTGCTATTTCTGATAGAAATATTGTTATGAATGATGTTAGTAACTCAATCATTTTTCTCTCCTTTTATTATTTCTTTTAATGTTTTTAAAAAAATTTTATTTTCTTTAGTTGTACCTACTGTTATTCTATAGAAATTCTTTTCGTAGCCAAATGATTCTAAGTTTCTTACTGTTATCTTTCTCTCAAACAGTTTGTTATCAATGCCATAAGGTCCTTTGCAAAATATAAAATTCCCGTAAGATTCTTTAAGAACTTCAAAATCTAATTTCTCTAGTTCTTTCTCTAGGATCTCTCTGTCTTTTAGTATTTTAGTTAAAGTTTTTTGGTAATATTCTTTATCGAGTAAGGCTTGTTTTGCACATTCTACTGCTATAAGTGATATGTTGAAAGGCATTCTTATTTTTTCATATACTTCTGAGATTTCTTGGCTACATATTCCGTACCCTATCCTCAATCCTGCCAATGCGTATAATTTTGAAAAAGTTCTTGTTACTATAAAGTTAGGATATTTTTCTATAAGTTCTATACTATTCCAATACTTCTCTTTTGGTACGAATTGAAAGTATGCTTCATCAAGGATAAATAAGGTATCTTTAGAAATGTTTTTCAGTATAGTTTCAATACATTCTCTTGAAGTTATTACTCCTGTTGGGTTATCTGGTGAAGGGAAAATTATTATTTTTGTATTTGGTGATATTAGATTTAATATATTTTTACAAGATATTGAGAAATTCGCTTCTCGTTTACTTTCGATTACTTTAGCACCTACTGTATGGGCTAAGATTTTGTAGTAAGTGAATGTTTTCTCAATGGTTATTATTGAATTTTCAGTTGATAGGTATATAAGAAATAGATATAAAAATATTTCATCTGATCCATTTCCAAGTATTATATTTTTTGGTTTTACATTGTTTTCTTTTGCTATTATCTCTTTAAGCTCTTGATATGAAGAGTTAGGGTATTTAAAGGAAAATTTTGAAATTTTTCTGATTACTTTCATAACTTTTGGTGAAGGACCATAGTTATTTTCATTTGATGATAACCTTATATAGTCTCCGTTTCCTTTTGTTCCACTTACATAGAGAGGAATGTTTTCTAAGTTTTTTAGAAACATTTTATCCTCGGTATATCTTCTCTATTTCGTCCCTGACTGATATATTTTTGTCTTGAACTATTTTTATTCTACCTTCAAATATTACGCCTTGCTGTACTATAAGCTCTGGAGTTACTATATCTCCGTATACCCTACTTGTTGGTAGTAAAATAACTCTCACTTTAGCATCAATATTACCTATTAGTATTCCTTCTACTACAACGCTTAGTGCAGATATATTACTTTTTACTTTACCTTTTACTCCTATTGTGACATGAGAAACTTTCAGCATTTCTCCTTCGAATTTACCATCTATCCTTATACCACCATTCACCATGAATTTACCTTCAAAGAAGGAATTTTCTCCAATTATTGTATTGTAGATTTGAGTTTTGGGGTCAGCCATATCTCCTCCTTACATACCTGATATACCTATGTAATTTCTAAATTCAATTACAAACTTATACATATCTTTCACAGCTTCAATTGCTTCTATGTTGTTTATAACTTTGTTTTGTATTTCTTCAAAGTTTATTATAAAATGTGGTTCTAGTAGTATTCCACCTTCTAAGGGATTTTCAAGGATGCTTTCTAAGAATTCCTCTAACTCTCCAAAAAATTTATCAAGGTTAAACAAAAGTTCTCTGTACCTTTTTCTTTTTAGTTTTTGCATTTCTGAGATGTATAGATCATTATCACTTTTCTCAATATTTTCAACTAGTTCAATGAATTTTTGTAATAACATCTGTTGTTTTCTAAACTCTGAAAAGAAATAATCAAGTTTATGTTTTTGAGAAAATTCTACTTTTAGATACTTAGATGAAAGTAAAGGTAAGTATTCTTTTTCAAAGAATAGCATGTAACTATTTATATTGATTAGTTCTTTGTCATTTATGTATGGTGAAGGTGATATCCTTGGTATCGTTTCAAGAATATCAAATGATACTTCTACCTTTTCTTCGGTTTCTTGTTCTTTTGAGAATTTATACTTCTTTAAATCTTCTTCAGTAAACTCTCCTCTGTCTAGTTTTTTGAGATCTTTTTCTATGAGAATTAAAGATGCTTTTATTGAATCAATTCTTTTAGGTTCTTTAGCTAATTTCAAAGCGCTTTCTAACATTTTTTTTATGTTCTCTATCCTTTTTCTGACACTTTCGTTGTCCATCTTTTAGTATTTTATAAGTTTTTTTATTTTATTTTCTATTTACAGTATGTTAAGCTTTTAATTTTAAAAACTTTTACGAATATATTCTTTACTATGTAATGTCTTTAATTTAGAAATTTAAATTTCATTTTTAGTTTGCTAAAGATGTATATGTATTTTTACACTAAGACTTGATTTTATGTATAGGTTTGTGTTTATTTTCTCTTTAGTTTTTGTATTTGTAAATTTTTCTTATGCTGATTACTTATTTATACCTATGGATTATGAACAAATTGATCATTTAAAGCCTTATGGTATTGTTTATAATTCTCTTCTCAATGGTATAGAATGTTACTGGATTTTAAATTATAGAGGTGGTAGTTTTGCTATACCTTATAATTCTTTTTCTTTTGATTTGATTAAGAAAGAAAAGGTATTTTATACAATTATTTCTGATAATGAATGGAGAGTAATAAATGATCTTACTAACACTGATAATATAAATGTTATAAAACTTACGAAAGCACCTAAGATAGGCTTGTATAAGTTAAAGCTACAGTTGCCATATGATGATGCTGTTGAGCTTGTGCTAAAATATGTTAATATTCCTTTTGTTGAGATAGACGATGAGGATATACTCAAAGATGCTCTTAAGACTTATCAGATAGATTGGTTGCACTTTGATCATGAAGATTTTACAGGTCAGTTTGGAAAGTTTTGGTCAAGTTATAATAATGATCCATGGTACATAAATATGAGTTTGTATTTAAATAATATTGCTAAAAGGAATGGTTTTAGAAGTGTTGCTGAAATGAAAAAAGCAGTTTCTTTAAGAATTAGAAAATTTGTGGAGGAGGGTGGGTTCCTTTTTGGTATGTGTGCTGGTACTGATACACTTGATATTGCGCTATCTTCTTTGAATACAGATATTGTTCCAGAGGTTTTTGATGGTACTCCAGTTGATCCAAACTATAAAGAGAAGCTTGATTTTAGTTTAGTTTTTGCTTTTAAGAATTTCAATATAATTACTGATCCTTATGTTTATGAATACTCTGATATTGATTACCCTAACTATATGATAGATCCTTATAGCCATCCTAAGTATTTCTACTTGAAGGAATTTTCTGCGAAGTATGATCCTGTTAGTACTATGCTTGTTCAAAATCATACTAGTGAGGTTAGAGAATTTTTAGGTCAGACAACTTGTTTTAATGTTAATAAATTAAAAGAGGGGGTTGTCGTTTTAGCCGATTACGGTGATGCTCTTAAGGGTTATGTTAAGTACATAAGAGGTGAGATAGGCAAAGGAGCTTTCTCTTTCTTAGGGGGCCATGATCCAGAGGATTTTAGTCATTATGTTGGTGATCCACCAACGGATGTTTCACTTGTACCTAATTCTCCAGGCTATAGACTTATACTTAACAATGTTCTTTTTCCTGCTTCTGAGAAAAAGAAAAGAAAAACATAAATTGTTTTTTGTATTTTACATTTTTATAATTCTTATGAGAGGGGAAAGATATGAAGAAGGGATTTTTGTTTGCTTTTGGTATTTTTGTTATATCTTTGATTTTTATTTCTAGTTGTTCTACTAAGGAAAATAGAGAAATTACGTATAAGATAGCAGTTGCTTGTCCGCTTACAGGTGATATTGCTCCGCTGGGACAAGGTATAAAGAGAGGTGCTATACTTGCTTTCACTGAAATTACTAATGAATATACTAACGTTAAATTGGAGTTGGTATTTTTTGATGATAGAGGTAATGAGGGTGAGGCTGTTAATGTTGCTGAAAAAATTGCATCTGATAGTAAGATTATAGGTGTTGTTGGTCATCTTAATAGTGGTTGTTCTATTCCTGCTTCTAAGGTTTACAATAAGAAAAACCTTACAATGATAACTCCCGCTTCGACTAACCCAAAACTCACATTACAAGGTTATAGAAATGTTTTTAGGATTTGCCCTACTGATGCTCAACAAGGTCCTGTTGCTGCTAAGGTAGCTCTTTCAAGGGGGTATTCAAATGTGTATATAATTGATGATAAGACGGAGTATGGCCAAGGCCTTGCTGATGAGTTTGAGAAGGAGTTTGGTAAATTAGGAGGTAAAGTTTTGGGTAGAGATTCTATAAATGTAGGTGCTAGAAATTTTAAAGCTCTTCTTACAAAGATAAAGTCTTTCAATCCTGATGCTATATTTTTTGGTGGAGTATATGTTGAAGGCTCTTTGCTAACTAAACAGGCTGATGAAGTTGGATTAAAAGTGCCTTTTATAGGGGGGGATGGACTTAAGACAGATGAGTATATTAAACTTGCTGGTGATTCTTCTGAAGGGGACATAATTACTTTCATAGGTGAACCATTGGATGAAAATAGTGTTTTTTATAAGAAATATAAATCTATCTTTAAAGATGAACTTATTCAACCTTTTGACTTAAACTCTTACATTGCTACTAAAATTATCTTCTCCTCTTTGACTAATAGTTTGGCTATTAAAGGTAATTTTTCTAGAGATTATGCCAATGAATACATAAGAAAAACATCTTTTGATTTTATATATCCTGTTAAGTTTGATGAAAAGGGTGATAATTTGGATGCAGTTTTTACTGTTTATATTGTGAAAGGTGGAAGGTTTAATATTCTGGAAATTGTTAAATAAGTGCTTATGCAAAAACTTGATTTGGTTAAAGAAATAGGATTTTTGGATTTTATTGCTAAAAAGGAAATCTTTAGCGAATTTTATAAGATAGCTGATTTACTCAAAAGGGAGGATCCAAATGTTGTTTTAGGTATTGCTCTAATAAAAACAGGGTTTGTTTTACCTGGATTTAGGCTTCTTTATAGATTTTCTTCTGTGGATAAACTTAAGGAAATTTTTCCCAATATTGTAATTTCACCACAGGATATTTTCAATATATTTTTCCAAATTTCTACTTTAAACGATTCAAAGTTATCTAGATTTATAAGTAGCTTAGGTATCCTTCCTAAAGATTCTTTTATTGATGTTATCAAAGAGTACAATATTAAAGAAGTTGTTGTAAATGCAATTCCTACTGACATAAGGTGTGCTAAATATTTAAATAATTTAGGATATTATTACATAAACTATTATGTTGAGGAATCAGATAATGAGGATAGATTAGCAGTTCTTATTAACGGTAATAAATTTTATTTATCCCCTTACATGATTTATTTTGTTGAAAGTGGTCCTATTGATATTGAATTAAAAGAAATATTTAATTTTGGTTTTCCTGAGGAGAGGGTTTTTTTGTCAGTAAAGAAAGATCATGAAATTGTTAATTCTGAGGCTATTTACTTTGATCCTATAATAAAGATAGAGTCTGCTCTACATAAAATTGATTCTAATAAACCTGTTGAATTTTTCTATGATTTTTTAAACTTGCTTCTAAATGAGTTTGATTTAGTTAATTCTGAGGTAAATAAAAGAAAGATAATTAATGCTTTAGCTAAAAAGAGGATGTTATGGATTCTAGTGGAGATGAAGAATATCATATCAGATCTTTGTAATTCCCATCACAGTAATGTATTGAAAAATTTAGTAAAAAATGTTGAATTTTTTATAAAAGGTTGGGAATTTGATATATTATTAAGGAATGCTAAGATAATAAAGATTATAACGCCTTTATTCGATATAGAAAAATATACATCTAGGGGATATTTGCTAAATTGTGATAGTAATGTAATGTTAGTTTTTGAAGGTAATGATATAAAAGTGATTTTAAAGAATAATGGTATAGTTATAGGTGAGATTAATCCTAATACTTCTAGGTTAATATCTGAAATGCAAGGTAAGATACTCTCTGTTAAGCTATTGAAAAACAGAGTATATAAACCTCTAGATAACCCTTTACCAAAATTTTATGAATTTTGGTTGGAAATGGAAGTATCGATTCCGTAAGTTATAAATACTAAACTAGTATCTCCGTAAGTTCTTATATCGTCAAAACCTCCTAAGGATTGCGTTATTGCTGAGATTCTCCGAGATGATGCTTCTAGTATTATTGTTCCCTTTTTTTCAAGTAATTTTTTGGAATCTTTGACTAGGTTAAAGTATTCTTCAAAGTTATAGAATGGATCTAAAAAAATTATATTGAACTTTATTCCTTCGTTTTCAAGTATATCAAAACCTTTCTTCCAATCACTGTTTATTACTTTAAACTTAGTTTTCTCAATACTAATTCTACTTAAGTTTTGATTTATTTGATTTGATAAAGAATAGTTTTTTTCTATAAAACAAACGAAGTCTGCACCTCTACTTATAGCTTCAATTCCTACAATACCAGACCCGGCAAATACATCCAAAAATTTTGTTCCTCTTACATCAATTATGTTAAAGAGAGATTGCCTTACATTTTCAGATGTAGGTTTTACGATGTTGCTTTTTACACTAAGTCTTATACCTCTTAGTTGTCCACCTGATATTCTTAAGTTATTACTCATAGAATTGAGTTTAAGATTTCTTTTTCAACCTCTGTTGCTATTTCTTCAATTATTTCATTGGATTTTACAGATACTCTTTCTTCAATTTTTGCTATTTGTGACTCAAGAAACTTTTTTTGTTCTTCTTTGAATTCTTTGATAGTGTTTGAAGCTTCGTTTTCAAGTATTAGTTTGAATTTCTTAAGTTCATTTTCTTTTTGGATTCTATAGCTTTCAGTTTCATTTTTTGCGGATTCGCTAATTCTTTTAGCTTCTAGTTTTGCTTCTTCAACTTTTTTAGAAAACTTTTCATTTGCCTCTAGTATTTTCTCTATTGCTTTTGATATTTCACTCATATTTGGGCGGTAGAGGATTTGAACCTCTGGCCTCTGCTGTGTGAAAGCAGCGCTCTAACCAACTGAGCTAACCGCCCTTCTTTCAAATTATAATACTTTAATTTATATAAATTCAAAAATATAAACTCTATTTAATTACTAATTAGGATTTTAGGAGAGGTTTCTTAAAATTCCTAAATATATTAAGGAAAGTAAAAATTTTTCCTTCTAAGGGAAGCATTAAAGTAAATGGTAATTTTATTTTCCTAACCTTCTAATATCTCTAAATGGAGGTGTCAATAGGAGGCAAAGCCTTCGCTATAGAAACTTAGAATTAGGAATTCGGGAATAGTTTGTTCATAAGAGGGCGTATTCTTCCTGTAGAACTCAGGGAAGGTATTACTAGGAGGACGTTAGCCCTCCTGTAGATGCTTAAGGGAGGGTGGGCAGGACACTAAAAGAGGTTTCTTAAAAACTTCTAAACTTCTATTAGGAGAGGTGAAAATTTTCCCTTCTAATGGAGGCAGTGAAGGCAAAGCATACTTTGGATGGCTAAAAGGAGGTATCAGAAGGAGGGTAAAACCCTCCTACTGAAACTTTTGGGCGGGTGGGAAGCAAAAAGAGGTTTCTAAAATTCTTAACTTCTATCAGGAATAGCAAATAACTTTCTTAAAGAAATGTAGGCTAATTTAGATGACTAAAGAGAGGTATCAAAAGGAGGGTGGAATCCTCCTACTGAACTAAGGGGCGGGTGGGGGAATACTAAAAGAAGTATCTTGAAGATTCCTAACTTCTGTTAGAAGTAAAGTTTTTTATCTTTTCTTACTTAAGAAAATTACTTAATAGAATAGAGAGTTATGAATTTCATATCTAAGAAATCTTTGATCCATCTTCTATTTCTTTATCAACCGTTAGAAGGGATAAATTGCCTTTACTATCTTTTGCTGCTAGTAGCATTCCATAAGAGGTTTCACCCATAAGCTTTGCAGGTTTGAGATTATTGACAATTACTATATCTTTACCTACTAATTCTTCTGGTTGATAGTATCCTCCTATTCCTGCAATTATTTGTTTTTCGCTGTTACCTACTTCTATTATTAGCTTTATAAGTTTATTAGATTTTGGTAATCTTTTTGCTTCTTTTATTTTTGCAACTCTAAGATCTACCTTTTTAAAGTACTCTATGTCAATTTCTTCATCTACTGAATCTACTTGGATTTTTTGAGCTTCTGCAGCTAATTTTAGTTGCTTTATCTTATTTTCTATCACTTCATCGGGTATTTTAGTGAATAGTGTTTCTATTTCTTCTTTTACTTTTTTACCGCTTTCTACTCTTATTTTCCCTATTTGGTCCCAATTGATTGATTTTATGAAATCTTTGGGGTATCCTATCATTTCAAGTATCTTTTCTGATGATGATGGCATAAAAGGATACATTGCTAAAGCTAAAGTAAATATTATTTGTATTGATAGATATAGTTTTGTATTAAATTCATCTGTTCCAGGATTCAATGTCCATATTTTTACTTCATCTATGTACTTATTACCTAGGAATGCTATTTCTCTTAGATATTTTAAGGCTTGTCTGAATTCAAACTTCTCAAGAAGTTCACCTATCATTTGAGGTATTTCTTCAAGGTTTTTGAGTAGGTTTAGCTCTAAAGGGGAGTATTTGGATTCATTTGTAGTAGGTATTATTCCTTTGTTTTTGCTGTTTAGAAATTTTAGTACTCTTGATACTAAATTACCAAAAGCATTTGCAAGTTCTTCGTTATTCTTTTCTTGAAACTCTTTCCAATAAAAGTTTGAATCTCTTGTTTCTGGCATATTTAAGCATAAGTAGTACCTTACTGAGTCAGGGTTAAATTCTGCTGTTATTTCATCAATCCATATTGCCCAGTTCCTTGATGTTGAAATTTTTTCTCCTTCTAGGTTCATAAACTCATTTGCTGGAATATTGTAGGGTAGTATCCAACTTTCATGTTGCGCCATAAGTGTTGCAGGCCATATTATGGCATGGAAAGGTATGTTGTCTTTACCAATGAAATGTATTAACCTAGTTTCTTGATTTAACCAATATTCCTTCCATTTATCGGGTTGACCTATCTTTTCTGCCCATTCTATCGTAGAAGATATATAACCTATCGGTGCTTCAAACCATACATACATAACTTTACCTTCCGTTCCTTCTAAAGGAAGGGGTATTCCCCAATTTAAATCTCTTGATATTGGTCTGTCTTTTAAACCTTCCTTTATCCATGATAATGCAAAATCCCTTACATTAGGTCTCCAATCAGTTTTAGACTCAAGGTATTCTTTTAATTGTTTTTCAAATTTACTTAATACGAAGTACCAATGTTTTGTTTTCTTTATCACTGGTTTACTTCCGCATATTGCACATTTAGGGTCAATTAGATCAGTTGGTTCAAGCGTAGATCCACATTTTTCACATTGGTCTCCTTTAGCATATTCATATCCGCATTTTGGACATTTACCTGTTATGTATCTATCTGGGAGAAACATTTTATCGTTTTCACAATAGAATTGTTCTTGCTCTTTTTCTACAGTGTATCCATTTTTAACTACATTTAAAAATAGTTCTTGTGATATTTTAAAGTGGACCTCTCTGTGAGTACCTGAAAAATTATCAAACTCAATTCTCATTTTATCAAAGCTTTCTTTTATTAGTTTATGGTATTTTTTTATAATCTCTTCGGGGGTAGTTTTTTCTTGCATTGCTCTTATTGTTATAGGTACTCCATGTTCGTCGGTTCCGCATATAAAAATAACATCATCTCCTTTCATTTTTTTGTATCTATAGTATATGTCAGCAGGTAAGTATGCTCCTGCTATATGGCCTATATGTAGTGGACCATTTGCGTAAGGTAATGCTGCCGTTATTATGTACCTTGCCATTCTTTACCTCCAAGTTAGTATCGTTTTATATTATTATATAATACTCAAACTCTTTTTTACACATTTTAGTATTTATTTTCGTTTTTAAAAAAATTTTATTTTCTTGAGAAAGAAGTTCGTTTTTTAGATAATAATTATATGGAAGTTGGAATGTATAAAATCTTTTCTTCTTCTACCAATTTAAGAGTTTTTCTAAATCTTTCATACTTTAGTGATGTTGACGAACTTTTTGATTCAGATTTTGCTAAACAATTTGATCTAAATGGGGTATCTGTCCAAAAGTTTTGGGATTTTCTTTTCAATACTCCCTTACTTGAGGGATGGTGGAAAGAAGGTAAAATTTACTCAGAGTTTATCGTTGGTTTTAGTAGACTTAGAAAAGCATATGATGTAGATAAAATTGAACTTTTTGTTTACGAAAGACTTTTACCTCTAGGTATTATGCCTGAATATGTTTTTGATTTTCTTGGACTAAAAAGCTTAAGAGAAATAAATTACTTCAACTTACTGGCTGATAACGCTAAGGAAAATGTTTTTGTTTGTAAATTGTGTTTAAGAAATTATTTTCATACAGAGATAGTTAATATCGATGATGAACATATTTGTACCTTCTGCTATAATACTTTGACTCCAGAGGAGATGAGAAAAATTGAAGATGAAGAGTTATTTATCCAAAGGATATCTACTACTTGGAAATTAATTGATTTTAATGAGAGAAAAAAACTTATTTTTTCTATTTTAAAAAAATCTAGAAATCAAAGAACTTTTTTAGATTTAATTGAGTTAAAATCTCTTGCTGAGAAAGTTTCAAGTGTTGATGAAATATATGAAATTCATCTCTTGAGTCATGAAGAATTTAAAAAACTTGTAAATTTGATTGATGTTGATTATTTTATTTTATGGTGGGAAAAGATTGAAATGAGGCAGGTAAATGAAAAGGAGTAATTTTTACCATTTTAATAATAAAAAAGAGAAAAGAATTTATGATATTTCTTATAAGGTTTTAAATATAGTTAATGGTGTTTGTGAAATTTGTGGGCGTAATACCTATCAAGATCCCTCAAATATTGTTTTTGGTGATAAAGTTTTTCATTTTGATTGTGTTCTAAATAAAATAAGAGAGATTTTTGTTATACCTGAGGATGAGAAAATAATTTACTTAGGATCAGGTAATTTTGGAATTTTTTGGGAAAGTAAAAGTAGCAAGAAGTTGGAAATTTTAAAAAAGGTTAATATAGGTGATGTTTTAGTTGATTATGTTAAATAGTTTGTTCTCATTATCTAATACACTCATAAAAATACTAAGAGAAGATAGGAATGTTTATGAGGTTGATTTTAAAAATATTTGTCAAGAGACAATTGGTAAAAATTTTTATTTTGCTTTGTATTCAGAGATTAGTAAAGGGTTTATAATCACATTTAAGAATTCTGATTTACCCTTGTTTAAAGATGTTATTGTTTCAGAAGAGATTTCGAGGTCTTTGAATCTTTTTGATGGTAAATATTATGTTGATATTTTGTTCTTCAATAGAAGGTATAGGAAGAGGATACTTATAAGGATATTAGTTCCTTTTCAAGTTGAAGGTGAATCTATTCTTAAGGAGATTATAGATAATTATTATCTATTCTTGGACCTTTATGACAAACAGTTTATATATGATGAAGTTTTGAACATTCTTAAAGAAACATCTAATGTTGAAGATATTGATGAGGTTATTGATAGATCTACTAGTATTACTAAGAGGATATTAAACACAGAAGCAGCTTCAATTTTACTTAAAGATGAAAAAAGAAACGAATTATATTTTAAGGCTATTGATAGTGAGGAAAGTGATAGGATAAAAGAGGTTAGGGTACCTATTGACAAGGGGATTGCTGGATATGTTGCTAGAACTTCTAAGCCACTTGTAGTTAATGATATTAGTAAGTGCCCGGATTTTTACAAAGCTGTTGATGAGAAAAGTGGTTTTTTAACTAAGTCTGTTCTCGCTACACCTATAAAACCTCTAAATAAAGTTGTTGGTGTTTTTGAGGCAATTAATAAGATTGATGGTAAAGAGTTTTCAATAGAAGATTTAGAAATACTTAATTTTATTTCTGAAGTAGTTGGTATAAATATAGTTAATTCTCTGCTTTACAAGAGGCTTGACGAAGTGATGGGTAATGTTATTGAGTCTCTTATTACAGCTCTAGAGGCTAGGGATGAATATACTAAGGGACATTCTTATAGGGTTCAAATATTTTCTGTCAAAATTGCTAATTCCATGGGGTTGGATAGTAAATATGTTAAGAGAGTTGCTTTTGCTGCTATACTTCATGACATAGGTAAAATAGGTGTTCCTGATAATGTACTTAGAAAGCCTGAAAAACTTACAGATGAGGAATTCGAGATAATAAAAAAGCATCCTGTTATAGGTTATAATATATTAAAGCATATAGACGACATAGAAGATATACTTGATGGAATAAAGTATCATCATGAAAGATTTGATGGTAGGGGCTATCCTGAAGGTTTAAAAGGTAAGAATATACCCTTGATGGGAAGAATAATCGCTGTTGCTGATACGCTTGATGCAATTACATCTGATAGGCCTTATAGAAAAGGATTAAATTTTGATTATGCACTTGAGGAGATAAAGAAAGTAAAAGGTACTCAACTCGATCCAGAAATTGTAGATATTTTTGTTAATTCGTTTAATTACCAGGAATTTAAAAATATTATATCAAGGCTTTAAAATTTCCTTGTTTTTATAAGGAGTACTAAAATTAGTTTTTAAATTTCTCAGAAAATCAGTCATTAACCCTATTAGGAGAGATAATCAGATTTCTAATAAGAGGTGAAACCTTTATGTTGAGACTGAATAGTGTTATGATATCAATCTTTTGTGAAAATTGAATGTAGGCTATAAAAGGATTGTAAAAATTCTAATGGGGTAGGTTGGTGGGATGATAGAATTAATTTTTTTTAAATACCCTTTGTAGTAATTTAGTAATAAAATTAATAAAAATTTTATAATAAAGGTGTGCTTAGAACTAACCCTATGTTTTATAAGTCTTTTGCTTTTTTGACCTTTGTAGTTTTAACTTTTTCTAATTTTTCTTATTCTCTAACTATCACTGAGGTTTTGTATGATTTCCCTTACGAAGCATCATATTGTCAGTATATTGAATTATTTAATGATACAACTAATGTTGTTGATCTTAGGACATTTAAATTGTCTGTTTCAGGTTATATTGTTTCAATCACTAATATATTCTTGAATGATTTTGAATGTGGTGGTATAACTAATAGTTTTTTGCTTTATCCTAACCAATTTGCTATAGTTCTTCCTTATTCTTATGCTTATTCTTCTAAACCTTTTTATTTTCCTACTAATGTTTTAGTATTGACGACCTCTACAAAATATTTAGCTAGTTTTTTGCCTCTAAAGAAGGAATTTTTGTCTTACATAAAACTTATTTCTAATGATGTAGTTATTGATTATGTAAATGAAGGTAATTATTCTGGCATGAGTATTGAAAGAACTGATAATGGTTTTGTTTCAAAGTACTATCCTACATTAGGATATTGTGGGAGTACCAATTTATTTTTCTCAAAACAAATTTATCAACTTAATGAAGAGGCTGAGATCAATATGGTTATTACAACAAATGTAAATTCTCTACAGGTTGAAGTAGTTGGAAGAGGAGTGATAACATTAAATAAGTTTTCTGATAATATCTTTAGGGGGAGAATAGGTTTTAGTTACAATGGTGAGAGAATTATCGTTAAGTTTGGGGATATTGTTGCTACTAGTAGAGGGGTTGATTTATTTGAGTTTTCTCCTCTGAAAGGTAAGGTTATTATTAATGAGATTTGCTTTAATCCTACTAAAAGATGGTTTGATTACTTTAACTATGGGTACTCTTCAGGTAGTCCTGGAGAAGTAGATAAATATTTTGAGATTATAAGTTTTAGTAATGATACCCTTTCTTTGTCTAACCTTTTCTTACATTGCGTTGGTGATACTGAAGTTATTATTAATGTTTCTGATAATGCTTTTTATTCATCTATGAGAGGTATTTTAGGGGATAAGATCATTAATGTAGGTGAATACATTTTAGTTTCTTCTCCTGGTATTTCTTCAAACATGGCCTTTATGTTAAGGGATGGGCATCCTTATAAAGGAGGTAGGTTAATAGATTTTGTTGAAGAAAAACGTATATTCTATATACCTTTCTCCCATAGTAATAAGTTTTCTTATATAGGTAGGAGTACTGTTAGTCTTTTACCTAATGCTCTCATTACTGATTTTGGAGGTAAGTTTTTGAATTGGTATGAAAGTCCTTCTAGGTATAATGGTTTTTCAGAACCTTCTTTGATTTTAGATAGTAAGTACAAGAAAGTAGGTGAAAAAATTAAAATCATACTTGTGGATGAAGTTGGAGGAGAAATTATTCCTATAAAGTTTTATTCAGATGGTATATCTAGGAGTTTAACTCTTACAAACCTGGGTTTTTATTACTATGGAGAGTTTGTAATTTCTACTAACTACTTAGATCCTTTTTATGTAAAAGAAAATGAACAAGTTGTTTTAGAGTATTATAAAAATGGAGATTTTTTCACAAACAATTTTTTCGTTATTAGTGAAGGAGCTTATAGTTTGAATGAGTTTTCTAAACCTATTCTTGAAAAAAGTATTTTAAGATTAGGTGAGAAGATAAAGTTTTTAAATGTTCATCCTGGTGATAGTATTATTCTTTTTGATTCGAATGGTGTTATGGTTAAGGAATTTAAAGTTCTTGATAATAATTTTGAAATTGATTCTGGTTTTATAGTCAGAAGAGGAGTTTATTTTATTAAAGTAAATAGTGGTAAAGATAGTATTATTTTGAAGTTATTTGTTTTCTAATTCTTTATTGCACCATTCTATGACCTTATTTTTTAATCTTACGAAATCTTCATAACTTATTGGTAGTTTGAAAATTTTAAAGTACTTTTCGTTAAATTCTATTCCTTCGGTTATTTTTATTATGTCTTCAATTTGGGTTAAATAATTTAGGTACTCATCTAAGGGTATAGGTATTTCCTCTTTTAGCATTCTGTAAACTTCTGATAATGGTTTAGCTATTGGTAATTTATCAAATTTTTTGAACGATTTAAATAAAATTTTGTCAAGTGCTAATTCTATTTCCAATAGATTACCTCTACCTTTTTTTATGTCTTCTTCTTTTGTTTGGAATGTTTTTACAACTTTTTGTGCAAAGATTAGATATTCGTCTATATTTAAATTTTTAATATGCCCTATCAATTTGCTTTTTATTATTTTTCTAATTTTTTCTGATAAATTTTGATTTGATGTTATTGGTCTAGATTTGAGGTATGCTACTATCTGCCATATTTCTAGTTTCATTTCTTTTAATGTTTCTATTGACACAAAAGGGCTACCTTTGTGCGCTCCTTCGACTAGCCTAGTATCAATTTCAAATATCTTACTGAGGTTATCGTGAATATAAAGTATTTTTTTCTTTACTTCTTCAAATTTATCGGAATGTACAGGGAATGGTATTATGTAAATTAAATCAACATCCGAAAAAAAAGTTATTTTTCTTGTGGCTAATCTTCCTAAACTCAAAATACATAGATTGCCGTTTAAGTATTTTGTCGCCTCGTAAAATATTTTATCATACATGGTAGTTAATATCTCTTTACTTTCTTTTGATGTTATAAAATTATTTATTCTTAGGAATGCTAGTGAAGTTGTGTAGGTTTCATATACTTCTTCTATCATGCTATAGATCTCTGGATGTTTGAAATCGATTCTTTGTAGGAATGTTTTCAAGTAATCCATAAATGCGTTTGTGTCCATCATTCCGTCCCATATCCAGTTTCTTTTTCTCAATATATTTATAAACCTATCCTTTAGAAGTGATATATTGTATATAAAATTTACATTTCTTTGGTCCGTAAAAAATTGTATTGAGATCGGTAAGTTTTGGGTTGCTTCTAGAATGTAGTATATGTTTGAAAGAGATTTGTCTGGTATTATTGAATTTGATATTGCTCTTAGAAGGTTCTTTAATCCTATTGTTGATTCAATACCTCCTCTGAAGGATGAGGAAATCATACTTTCTATGAATGAAAATGCTCTTTTTGTATCTTTTATTCCGTAAGAAAGTAATAGATCTTTAATTTCTTTTTCTTCTTCTGAGTTATATAAGAAGAAAATACTTTCTTCTCCCATTTTTAGATCTAGTAATTTTTCGAAAACTTCTGTTTTTACTTTTATTACATCTCTTTTAGTATAATTTATGAGTTCTAATAACCTTTTATCTTCATTTCCTTCTAATGGTTTTTTTACTCTGTGTAGTAATCTAAAAAGGCCAATCATTCTTTTTTCATCTTTTATAGGTAAATAGAAATCTTGAAGGTTTTGGTATAGTTGAATATAGTTTTCTAGTTTTCTTAAGTTTATATATCCTTCTGATAAGATTCTTGAGGTTTCATTGGTTATTACTTTGTGCTCTTTTAGCTTATTTATGGCCTGTAAAGTATTTTGTGTTCTTAGTTCTTCGTTTTTCATACCAAATGTTAGCTGTAAGAGCTGTACTATAAATTCAATATCTCTTATTCCTCCTGTTGATTTCTTTAAGTTATGTTCTTCTCCTTTTATTTTTTGTTTTATGCCCAGTATTTCTGCTATTTCTGAATCTGTTAGTGGTGATGAGTAAATTATTTTTTTTATATTGCTTATGAATCTTTCTCCAAGTTTTCTATCCCCTGCTGATACTCTTGCCTTTATAAGCATCTGTATCTCCCAAATTTGGGCTCTTTCTTCGTAGTAGTTATAATAACTCTGTTCACTTCTTACAAGTGCTCCAAATTCTCCGTCTGGCCTTAACCTTGTATCTATTCTGTATAGGAATTCTCCAAAATCTGAAGAAGAAATATCGTGTATTATACTTTTTGCTAAGTTATCAAAAAACTCTAAATTCTCTAATCCTTTATCTGTAGTTCCGTCTTTCTCGTAAACGAATATAACATCAATATCAGAACTATAGTTTATCTCATTTCCACCTAGTTTGCCTAGTGAAATTATACAGAACTCTGATGAAGGTGTTCCGTATTTTTTTGATAGTTCTTGAAAGTTTATTTTCAGTATAGTTTCTAGAACTTCATCTGCAAGAATAGATAATTCTTTTGATGTTTCTTCAAATGAAGAAAAGTCAAGCATTTCTCGTATTACTATCTTTAAAAATTCTCTTTTTTTTACTTCTTTGATTTTCTTTATTATTTCACTTTTTGTTTTTAACTCACTTTCAAAAGTCTCTTTTTCTAATTTACCTTGTGTAAAACTTTCATTTATATTAAAAAATACTTCAAAGAGAAGATTAGGATTTTCAATGAAAGAATTTATTATGTACTTACTGTACCCCATTGATTTACAAATGAAATTTAGAAAATTTTTGTTTTTTATCAGTTCAAAAAATTTATTTTGGTATTCTGGGTTTTTAGTTGTAAATAATTTTATACTTTCAATTGTGTATTCTGGTATAGGAGATATTGTCTCTATATCTTTTATTACTTCTTCATAGTTTATGTTGTTTTCTTTGAGTTTTGTGATAATTTCTTCCATAATTTAATGATGTTGTTTTACTTATCATCTTATCAAGAAAAAAATAAACTTCTTTTATTGCCACCCACCCTTTAGCATCTACAGGGGGCTATGCCTCCTAGTAGTACCTCCTTTTAGTACTTTATGGAAGTTATACATTCTTATTAGTAATCTCCTTTAGAAGGAAGGATAAAATTTTTACTCCTAATAGAAGTTAGGATTTTTAAGGAAACTCTTTTAGTGCCCCACCCAATCCACCCCCTAGTTCAGTAGGAGGGTTCTACCCTCCTTTTGATACCTCCTTTTAGTCTGTTATGAAAGTTACGCTTTCCTATTAGCAATCCCTCTTAGAAGGAAGGATAAAATTTTTACTCCTGATAGAAGTTAAGAAATTTTAGAAAGCTCTTTTTTCCCACCCACACGCCCTTAAGTTTAGTAGGAGGACGAAGTCCTCCTATTAGTACCTCCTATTTAGAAAGATAAGAAAGCAAACTTCTTGATTTTATAAATCATTTTTAGTATTACTGCCCTAATAGATTAG
>JBMFQU010000023.1:0-21306 GCA_049968435.1 Brevinematia bacterium
AAAATTTTTCAGAAAGCTCTTTTCGTTCCACACCCGCCCGCCCCATAGCTCAGTAGGAGGATTCCGCCCTCCTTTTAATACCTCCCTCTAGTTCTTTAGTAAGACCTCAATCATATTAGATTAGTGAAGCTTCATCTTCTAGTGGTACCTCCTTAAGCATTCCAAAGTAAGCTCTAACCTTATTTCTTCCTATAAGCAAGTAAATTAATAAAAGATAAAGCCCACAATCCCTAATAGAAGGTTAGAAATCGTTTTTAGTATTCTTACTTTAATTTAGAATAGGTAATATAAAATTTTCAAACAACCTTTACTAGTACTTGAAAGAATCTGCAGAGCTTATTAAAATTATAAATCCATGGAAGAAAAAATAACCATAAAAGGTGCTAGAGAACATAATCTAAAGAATATTGATCTAACATTACCGAAAAACAAACTTATTGTAATAACCGGCTTATCTGGATCAGGTAAATCTTCTCTTGCTTTTAATACCATCTATGCAGAAGGAGAAAGAAGATATCTTGAATCAATATCAACCTATGCAAGACAATTTTTGGGTAGGATAAGCAAACCTGATGTAGACAGTATAACGGGCCTATCACCTTCAATATCACTTGAACAGAGTGCTGGAAAATTCAATCCAAGATCTATAGTTGCAACGGTTACAGAAATTTATGATTACATGAGACTATTATTTGCAAGATGTGGTACCCCTACATGTTATATATGTAGCAGAGAACTACAAAAATTTTCAATAGATGAAATTGTACAAAAAATACTATCATTAGATTCTAGCAAAATCACAATACTATCACCTATAATAACCCACAAAAAGGGTACTTTTAGACATACTCTCGAAGAGCTTAGAAGAAGAGGTTTTACAAGGTTTGAAATAGACGGAAAGCTAATTGACATAGAAGAAGAAATTCCAGAACTTGATAAAAACATAAAACACACCATAAATGTATTAATTGACAGATTAAAAGTATCACCAGAGAACAAAAGCAGAATCTTTGATAGTGTAGACATATCAATAAACCTATCTGACGGAGGAGTAATAGTAGAAATAATAGATAAAGGTGAAAGAATTTTTTTCTCAGATAAATATATATGCCCAGAACATTTAGTTGCATACAATAAGATAGAACCTAATTTATTCTCCTTTAACTCACCAATAGGAGCGTGCCCATCATGTAATGGGCTAGGAGAAAAATACGAATTTGACATTGACCTTATAGTGCCAAACAAAAATTTATCAATCAGAGAAGGTGCTATAAAAACCTTAGGAAAGCATCAGTTTATATACTGGGATGAACTTAACGCACTATCAAGAAAATATAACTTTTCCTTAGATACACCTATAAAAGATCTTCCTCAAGAAATATTCAATATCATAATGTTTGGATCAGATGAAGAATACAGAGTAATACATCAATCAAGATCCTCTTATTGGGAGTATACAAATAGATGGGAAGGTATAATACCATCTCTTAAGAGAAGATATGAAAATAGTGAAAATGATGAAGCAAGAGAATGGTTTATGCAATTTATGAAAAGTTCAGTATGTAGTGAATGCAATGGGGACAGATTAAATAAGTTAGCCTTAGGAGTAAAGTTTTTAGGTAAAAACATTATGGAACTAACGAAAATGACAGCTTTACAATTAAAGAATTTTCTCATAGAAAACGAAAAAAATATTTCCAAAAAATATATAGAAGTAGCTAAACCAATATTTAAAGAAATTTTACAGAGACTAAACTTTTTAATTGACACAGGGCTTGATTACATAACCCTCGACAGGAAAGTCTCTACACTTTCAGGTGGAGAACTACAAAGAATAAGATTAGCAACACAACTTGGTTCAGGACTTTCTGGTATAATATATGTAGTAGATGAACCTACAATAGGGCTACACCAAAGAGATACTGAAAAACTTATTTCAACATTAAAGGGATTAAGAGATTTAGGAAATACTGTTATCGTTGTTGAACACGATGAAGATGTAATAAAAAGTAGTGATTACCTAGTAGATTTAGGACCAGGAGCAGGTGTAAACGGAGGTAATGTAATAATATCTGGTTACTTAAATGAACTGATGAAAGACAATAATTCAGATTCTCTAACAATAAAATATTTAAAAGGTATAGAAAAAATACCAATACCCAACCAAAGAAGAAAACCTAAAGGATTCCTAAAGTTAATAGGAGCAAGAGAACATAATCTAAAGAATATAGATGTTGAAATTCCATTAGGTTGTTTTGTATGTATAACTGGAGTATCAGGATCAGGTAAAAGTAGTTTAGTTATTGATACTCTCTACCCTGCTTTACACAACAAAATCTATAAAACACACTTAAATGAAGGTAAATACGAGGAAATAAAGGGATATGAACAAATAAAACGATTAGTAATGGTAGATCAAACACCAATAGGTAGAACTCCTAGATCAAACCCTGCAACTTATGTTGGAGTTTTTGATGATATTAGAAGGATTTTCGCATCCACAAGAGATGCAAAAGCAAAAGGATTTAGTGCATCAAGATTTAGTTTTAATATAAAAGGCGGAAGATGTGAAGCTTGCCAAGGGCAAGGAGTAATAAAAGTTGAGATGAACTTTTTACCTGATGTTTATTTAGTTTGTGATGTATGCGGTGGAACAAGATACAACTCAGAAACTCTTGAAGTTAGATTTAAAGGTAAAAACATATATGAAGTACTTGAAATGACGATAGAAGAAGCTTACAATTTCTTTAGAAATGAAACAAGTATAGAAAACAAATTAAAAACTTTTATAGATGTGGGACTCGGATACCTTAAGCTAGGCCAACCTGCAACAACTCTGTCAGGAGGAGAAGCTCAGAGAGTAAAAATAGTAGCAGAACTTTCTAAAAAATTTCAAGAACCAACACTATATATACTCGATGAACCAACCATAGGACTCCACTTTGAGGACGTAAAAAAACTCATTACATCTCTACAAAAACTAGTTGATAAAGGACACACTGTAATTGTAATAGAACATAACCTAGATTTAATAAAGTGTGCAGATTATATAATAGACTTAGGACCAGAAGGAGGAGAAAAAGGAGGACAAATAATAGCAAAAGGAACACCTGAAGAAATAATCAATGTAGAAAATTCATACACAGGCCAATACCTCAAAAGACTTCTTAACCAAAAACTCTAATATTAAGCCATAATATAGTCTTAAACAAAAACATAGAAAATTTTTAGTTTCTTGTAAATTAAAATCTAATTTAAATAATATTATCATTGGAGGTGGTAATTATGGATTTGTCTCAAATGAAAGTTAAAGATGTGATGGTAAGTCCTGTGTATTCAGTAAGCTTAAAAGATCCTTTAACAAAAGTTGTTGATAAAATGATAAAATTTAGAATAAGTGGTATAATAGTACTTGAAAAAGAAAAACCTGTTGGTATGATATACTCAACTGACTTAATCAAGTACATATTCGCACCAGAGAAAGCAAAAGAGATAACAGCAGAAGAAATAGTAGAGAAACAAGAAGAAATAGTACTCAAAGAAGATACACCATTGAAAGAAGCTTTAAAAATAATGATAGACAAAAACAGAAAAAAACTTCCAGTAGTAAATCAGAAAGGAGAAATCATCGGTGTTTTTAGTTTAGTAGATGTAGTAAAGTACTTCATTGATTTAATTTAATCATTTAAGTTATATCTTTTCTTGAGGATATACAGATTACCTTCTTCAACTGAAGGATCTGAATAAAACTCATCAACGAAAGTCATAATCATCATAAGACCTCTACCTCTAAAGCTTTTATTGTTAACTGACTTTAGAATTTTCTCTTTAGAAATTTCAAACTTTTTAGCGTAATCTCTTATTTTTATCTCTATCTCAAGAAAATCATCTTTTCTCTCAATTTGAGTTTCAAAATTAATTTCACCTTGTGAATCCCAGTGATACCCATGCTCCATAATGTTTAACATAAATTCATGAACTGCAATTTTAAGATCGTAAACTATATCAGATGGTACTCTATTGACTTTAAGAAAGTCAACAAACTCTGACTCTAATTCTCTTAAATCAGAAAAATTTGAAAATACTTTTCTCTTAAACAACATATCATTCTTCATTTTCCAAAAACTTTCAAAGCTTCATCTTCGGTATCCACTATCTGTATTACATCATGTAATCTTGAAATATTTAACGTATACTTAATTTTAGGATTAGTAACAATAACTGCTATCTTGTGCCCTTTCTGAGAAGCATTATTGGCAGCTATAGATAAAAGCCCTATTCCCATCGAATCTATATAAGTCACCTCTCTAAAGTCAAATATAAACTTACTCTTCCCTTCTACAATATACCTCTGAACCATACTTTCAAAAGGATCTATATAGAATATACTTAACTCACCATTCACAGCTATCTTAACTATATCATTATCCAACAAATGAGCAGTTATCTCCATCTTAATCCTCCTTTACTAACATCATTTTATAATAAATAAATCCTAAAAACAACATTTTTATACATTAAAACCATAATTCTTCATAGCATCTTTTAGCTTTTCTGTATTTTGTTCTGATAGATCCGTAAGAGGTAACCTCAAACTACCATCCTTCAGTATTCCTGCAAGTTGAAGTGCTTTTTTGATAGGAATTGGATTAGTCTCAAGGAATAAAACTCTATTCAAAATTTGTAATCTTCTATCAATATCTTCAGCTTTATTAACATCACCATTTAAATAAGAGTTTATCATTTCAGAAACATCCTTAGGTACCAAATTAGCAGTAACAGATATTGCACCTACACCTCCTATCTTAAGTATAGGTAAGTTTATACCATCATCACCAGATATAAGCAAAAAATTTGGCTTATCAACAAATTCAAGTATATCCATGCACTGCCTTATATTTCCTGACGCTTCTTTTACGCCAATAACATTAGGATTCTTCTTAACAATTTCAGCCAAGGTAAGAGGTTCTATATTTATAACTGTCCTTGATGGTACATTATATGCAACTATTGGAAAACCTCCTGTTTCTTTTGATATGGCAGTAAAATGTTCAACCAAACCTCTTTGAGTAGGCTTATTGTAATAAGGAGCGATAACAAGAGCAGCATCAGCACCCACCCTTTTAGCTTCATTCGTAAAGTATATCGACTCATGAGTAGAATTAGTACCAGTACCAGCCAAAACAGGAACCCTACCCTTAACCTTCTTTACAACAAATTCTATAACCTTGACATGCTCTTCATAAGAAAGAGTAGGAGATTCTCCTGTAGTACCACAAGGTACTATGACATTTGTACCATTCTCAATATGAAACTCAACAAGATACTCCAATGTTTCCCAATCTATATCTCTACCCCCCTTAAAAGGAGTTACAAGAGCAACCATTGAACCTCTTAACATAAATACCTCCAATTCCATAAAAAGTATCAAACTAAAGCACATAATAATTCAAGAAAAACAAATTTCTAAACCTATAATAATTCGGTATTCGTAATTAGGGAATTGAGGATTGGAAATTGGTTTACTAAAGATAACTTCTAAAATAACTTTGGAATTATGACAACTTTCTTATAGTAAGCACATCTTGCTTTGATAACTAAGAGAGGTATAGAACTAAAGGGAGGGTTGGGTGGGGCACTAAAAATGATTTCTTAAAATTTCTAAATCTATTAGAGAATAAAAATTTTCCCTTCTAATGTAAGCACTAAAGTGAAGGTAATTTTTATTTTCCTAAACCTTCTAATCTCTCTAAAGGAGGTAATTAAAAGGAGAAAAAGCCTCCTGTTGTACTGAAGGGAGGGTGGGCGTGAAACAGAAAGATGTTTTCAAACAATTAATCCTAGATTGATTAAAAAGCAACTTTTTATACATAATTTCATTTATGAATGTCCTAGAAGATCTACTTACCAATTTAGATGAAGATCAAAAAGTTGCAGTATCAACTACAGAAGGTCCTCTTTTAGTAATAGCAGGCCCTGGTTCTGGTAAAACTAGAGTGATAACATATCGCTTTGCTTATATAATACTATCAAAAAAGGCTCTACCACAACAAATACTATGTTTAACATTTACAAATAAAGCAGCAAACGAAATGAAAAATAGAGTAAAAAATCTAACACAAGTGCCTTCAGCAGATAGCTGGTGGATAAAAACCTTCCATTCTCTTGGATTGTCTATAATCAAAGAAAATTATGAACATTTAGAGTTAGACAAAAATTTCGTAATATACGACAAGGAAGATCAACTAAAGCTTATAAAATCAATTACAAAAAAACTCAATTTCAATGAACTATCTCCAGAAAATCTAATGGAAATAATAGATAACATTAGATACAACAATAATCACAAACTTTACGGCGAAAAAATGGAAGAATTTACAGAAATATACGAAAGAGAACTAAGGAAAAACAACGCAGTTGATTTTGTTGATCTTATAAAACTACCCTTTAAACTCCTTAAGGAAAACAAAGAAATTAGGGAAATCTACAAGAGAAGATGGAAATATATAATGGTAGATGAATTCCAAGATACTGATCCAATTCAGTATGAACTGGTAAAGTTAATACTAAACGAGGAACAAAACATATGTGTAGTAGGAGATGATGACCAGTCAATCTATGGTTGGAGAGGAGCAAATGTTGAAAACATAAGAAACTTTGACAAAGACTTCAAAAACTGTAAAGTAGTTATACTAAAAACAAACTATAGATCAACAGAGGAAATAATAAAACTCTCAAATTCAATATCATCAGGAATGCTATTCAGAAGAAAAGAAAAAGTAATAAAAGGTACCGGAAACTTTGGATCAAAACCAATATTTATTGAAACAATTGATCAATCCAGAGAAGCAGATATAATCGTCAAAATAATAAAAGAACTGACAAGAAAAAATTATCAGTACAAAGATATAGCTATACTCTACAGGGCAAACTACTTGTCAAGGTTAATTGAAGAAAAACTAGTAAAGGAAAATATACCCTACAGAATATACTCTGGATTTTCGTTTTTTGAACGAGCTGAAATCAAAGACATACTAGCATATCTGAAATTATACATTAACCCTCACGACAATATAAGTTTTTCAAGAATAATAAATGTACCAAAAAGAGGAATAGGTCCATCTACCCTCTCTAACATAATAGATTACGCAATAAGAAACTCAAAAGATTTCATTTCAGCAGTATTAGAACTTCATCAGAAAAGTATACTAAAAAATAATATAACCTCATTCGTTAATGCTTTTAGAATTCTATCTGATGAAACTCTAAGAATTTCAGAAAAATTGAAGAAATTACTAGAAGAAATCAAGTACTACGACTACCTAATTTCATTAAAAGACGATTATGAAGATAGAATTGAAAATGTAGAAGAATTAATAAGAGCGGTAGAAGAATTTGAAGAAGACAGCGAAAATCCAACGATTGAAGAATTCATAGAACACTCTACTCTTAGAACAAACTCTGACGATATAAGCGAGGAAAATAATACAATATCATTAATGACATTACATGTTTCAAAAGGTTTAGAATTCCCGGTAATATTTATATACAGCGCAGCAGATGGTATAATTCCACATTTCAAAAATACTCATTCATCTTCTCTACTTGATGAAGAAAGAAGGTTATTTTATGTAGGTATAACAAGAGCAAAAGAGCTACTTTATATAACTTCCAGTAGATTTATAAGTATAGGCAGTATAAGGCATAACTTCGTAAATCCTTCAAGATTCATTGACGAAATACCAGAAAGTTATATTGAACTTATAAGATATTAAATTTCTATCCTTTTCTGGGTACCAAATAGTTCTTTTATCCTCTCTCTATCGTCACTAACGACAAAAACTTCCTGTACTAATGATCCTCTTTTAAGGATTAACTTAACTCCAGTTTTAGTTTCGTACTGATATTCAACTATTCTCCTACCTGAGGTAGCTTTATTACCCTTAGTTGAAATTCTTCCAGGTATTACACTTTTAGCAAGTTTTTCTTCTGATAACTTTTCAAGGAAATCAAGAAAACCATCAATTATAGTATGTTGTCTTTTGACCCCTCTTTTACGATATTTAGACATTATAGTTCGTAAACTATCTTATTCAAACCTAGCATTTTCGATTTATAAGTTGCTTTCTCAGTATTAGAAATCAAAGTTTCTGCATCAGATCCATCATCAGGAAAGCTCTGAATTCCTATACTTACGGTTAATCCAAATATCAAACCTGAAACATTCAAAATTGAATTAGTTATTTCCAATAAAAGTCTATTTGCAAACAAGATAGCACCTTTCTTATCCGTTTGCGGTAGTATTAAACCAAACTTACTTAAACTGAACTTAAAGGCTAAGTCTTCTGTTCTCTTTGAGCTTCTTATTATACTAGCAGTATCTACTAATATTTTAAGAGCAACAGAAGTATTACCAGAGAGAGAAATATTCTCAAGACCATTTACAATCAACATAAGCAAGGAAAAAACATGTCCATGTCTTTTTGATCTATTTATTTCTCTCTCCACAAAACTAAAAAAAGAACTACCTCTGTATAATCCCGTGACAAAATCTTGTAATAAACTATCTTTAATCTTATCCATAAGTATCACATCCACTACAATAGGATTTTTAAGATAATTTTTAACTCTAAGCATATAATCTGCAACAACTGCACTAATATGAACATCCCTACCTAATGTATTAACAATCATTTTATGGTATTTACGAATTTCTGCCCAAATAGCTTCTGCAGTAGATTCTTCCAAGATAACACCTGTAAGAACAAGAATTAGCTTTTGATAGAAATAAGGATCTCTGACCTTTTTACTAAACTCTTCAATGTCTCTTTGAAAATTCTTAGAAGAAGATAAAATATTATAAATACCTAGAATTGTACTATCTTCAGTTTCTATAGCAAGGGGCGAAGTATAAAAATTACCTTTACTAGAAAATACTTTCATGGCATTAAACTACCTACTTAAGTATTAATAATTTACTAAACTTTTTTCAATAATTAGATATTGATAATGTTATAAAATTTAATCACCATAATTCGGGATTAGGAATTCGGAATTGGTAATGAGCAATAATTCTATAATTGTAATAAAAACATTAAATTTCTTGTTTAATAAACGATAAGGAGGTTTGAGATGATCAGTAAAATTTATTCTTCTTCAATAGTTGGGTTAAATGTATCTTTAGTAGAAGTAGAAGTAAACATAGAAACGAAAGCCCCTTACTTTGAAATTGTTGGTTTACCCGATACAACTGTAAGAGAATCAAAAGAAAGAGTAAGAAGTGCAATAATAAACTCAGGTTATCTATTCCCAATGAAAAGGATACTTATAAACCTTGTACCAGCCTATGTTAAGAAAGAAGGTTCTGTGTTAGATATCTCATTTGCCCTAGGAATATTACTTGCTTCTGAACAAATCTCTGACGCTGGAATAATAGATTTAAACAATACACTTTTCGTAGGAGAGCTTTCCTTAAGTGGAGACCTTAAACACACAAAAGGCATATTACCTATAGCACTATTTGCAATTGAAAATGGATTTAAAAACATATTTGTCCCTGAAGAAAATACAAATGAATGTAAAGTGGTAGCAGATTTCATAAATGTCTATCCGGTAAAAAACTTAAATGACACAGTAAGTTTTATAAACGGAGCCCACATAATAAAACCTCTACAAGGTACAATTGAGAAAAAAGAGAATTCTTATAACTTTGATTTTTCAGATGTTAGAGGACAATATGTTGCTAAAAGAGCAATTGAAATAGCAGCAGCAGGAGGGCATAACTTAGTAATGCTAGGAGGGCCTGGCGGCGGTAAAACCATGCTTGCAAGAAGAATACCTTCGGTAATGCCTGATATGAACTTAAAAGAAGTTATCGAAACAACAAAAATATACAGTATAGCAGGAATGCTAAACGGAGAAGGTATAATCACCGAAAGGCCATTTAGATCTCCACATCATACTTCTTCTGACGTAGCAATAATAGGAGGCGGTAGGATACCAAAACCAGGAGAAGTAAGTTTAGCACACAATGGCATATTGTTTCTTGATGAATTACAAGAATTTAAATCAAATGTACTACAAGTCCTAAGGCAACCTCTTGAAGAAGGAATAATAACAATATCAAGGGCAGAAGGTAGTGTAATATTCCCAGCTAATTTCATGTTCATAGGAGCAATGAATGTATCAAAAGATAACAGTGACAGTGTATATTCTTCTTCAGATATACTCAGAATTTTAAACAAAATAAGCACACCATTCATCGACAGAATTGATATGCACATTGAGGTACCAAGAGTAAAGTTTAGTGAAATAACTTCAAAACCCGATGAAAAGTTTTCTTCAAAGGAAGTAAAATCTAAAGTAGTTAAAGCAAGGGAAATACAATACGAAAGATTTAAAAAACTAAAGTTGAACATCTTAACAAATTCAAAAATACCTTCAAATTATATTGATGAAATATGTAAAATATCAGAATCTTCAAAAAAATTACTAGAAGTAGTAATGTCAAAGTTTAAAATAAGTATGAGATCATACCATAAAATTCTAAAAATCTCGAGAACAATAGCAGACCTAGAAGGATCAGAAGAAATAAAAGATGCACACATAGCTGAAGCAGTGCAATATAGAGTACTAGATAAATTAGTATATTCATAGTAATATCAATTAATAACCTCCAAAAAATTAAGATGCTATCTCACTTATTTAATATTATCTAAAAGTAATTACATCTGAAAATTTTGCATTACTTATTCTAAAAAACTAAAGTAGAGCCACTAAAAATGATTTCTAATTCTATTAAGATAGATAAATCTTGCCTTCTAGCTCAAACATTAAAGTAAAGTTAATTTCTATTTTTCTAACTTTTTAATCTTCCTATAAGAGGTACCAAAAGGAGGCGTAGCCTTCGCTAAGTAGGAGTTAGGAATTTGTAATTAGGAATTTGGGAATAGGTGATTGTGTGATAAGTAAAGGGAGATCTTGATAAGAGGGTGAAACCCTCTTAACACACTAAAGGGCAGGTGGGGCACTAAAAGATTTTTCTTAAAAATTCTAACTTCTATTAGGAATGAATTTTTATATTCTCTTACTTCTAGTAGGTGCCTAATAGGAAGATAGAATTTTCCTAACGAACTGAAGGGAGATCTTGATAAGAGGGTAGAACCCTCTTAACGCACTATAGGGTGTGTTGGGTGGGGCACTAAAAGAAGTTTCTTAAAAATCCTAACTTCTATTAGGAGAAGAAATCTTCTTACTGATGGAAGTAATGAAAAAACTTTTATCATGTTAGGAAATTGTAAATAAGCAATATCTTGTATCTAGTTAGGTAAATGATGGACAGGTTAATAAATTGAGAGATTGTGAGTTTTTTATTTAGGATTTCTCCATGAAATTGAGCGATACGAAGTTTGTCTTTGTAACGGGTGGTGTTTGTTCTTCTTTAGGAAAGGGTGTTAGTACCGCCTCAATAGCTTTCCTTATAAAATCAATGGGTTACAAAGTTAATGTTGTTAAGATTGATCCTTATCTTAATGTTGATGCAGGTACTATGAATCCATATCAGCATGGAGAAGTTTATGTTACTTTTGATGGAGGAGAAACTGATCTAGATCTAGGTACTTATGAAAGGTTCCTAAATCAAAGAATTTATAAATCAAGTTCAATAACAGCTGGTAAAGTTTATAAAAATGTTCTAGAGAAGGAAAGGAGAGGAGATTATTTAGGTCAAACAGTTCAAGTTATACCTCATATAACGGATGAGATAAAGGAACTTATAAAATCTAATACAATTGTTGACAATGAAAAAGTTGATATTCTTTTCGTTGAAGTAGGAGGAACTGTAGGTGATATAGAAAGTATACCTTTTATAGAAGCAATAAGGCAGTTTTCCTTAGATGTCGGTAAAAGAAATTGTTTGTTTATTCATGTAACTCTTTTACCTTATTTGGCTTCTTCTGGAGAGATAAAAACTAAACCTACCCAACATTCTGTTGCTAAACTTAGAGAATTAGGAATACAGCCTGATATTATTGTTTGTAGAAGTGAAAAAGATATTACAAAAAATGAAATAAAGAAAATTGCTATGTTTACAAATGTTGAAGAGAAAGCGGTTATAAAATCACAGGATATGAAGACAATATATGAGTTGCCTATTTCCTACTTAGATCAAGAGGTAGATAAAACAGTTTGTGAATATCTTAATATTCCTTATAGAGTACCTGATATTTCAATTCTAAAGAAGAAGATAGAAACCTTTTACATGATAGAAGACGAAATAACTATTGCTATAGTTGGAAAATATATTGGTTTAAAGGATGCTTACAAAAGTATTAATGAGGCCCTATTTCATGCAGGTATAGAAAATAAAGTTAAAGTTAAAATATTAGGAATTGAATCTGATAAAGTTTCAGAAAGTGAGTTATTTAATACACTTTCAAGGGTAGATGGTATTTTAGTGCCTGGAGGATTTGGTAGAAGAGGTATAGAAGGTAAGATTGCAGCTGCTAGATTTGCAAGAGAAAACAATATACCCTACTTAGGTATATGTTTAGGTATGCAGATAATGGCTATAGAATTTGCCAGGAATGTTTGTGGTTTAGATAATGCTAATAGTACAGAGTTTGATTCTAAAACACCTCATCCGGTTATATCTATGCTTGATGATCAGAAAAAGGTAATAATGAAGGGAGGTACTATGAGGTTAGGGGCACAGAAAGTGTACATTAAAAAAGATACAATTGCTTATCAAGAATATGGTTTTGAGGAAACTTATGAAAGACATAGACATAGGTATGAGTTTAATCCTGAATATTTAATTCCATTTGAAGATAGTGGAATGGTATTCTCGGGGTTTAGCGAGACGGGTTTAGTTGAAATTATAGAAAATTCTTCAAATTTATTTATGGTTGGTGTCCAGTTCCATCCTGAATTTCAGTCTTCTTTATTTTCTCCTCATCCAATATTTAATGGTTTTATAAAAGCTATAAAGTCTCTTTAGATATGGATAAGATTGAAAGAGTAATTAATTTTTTGAAAAAAGTGTGGTATGAAAGAAATTCTCCACTTAAAAAGTATATAAATTATAAAGGTAAGGATCCCTTTCAAATTCTAATTTCTACTATTTTGAGTTTGAGAACTAAAGATGAACTAACTTATCCAATTGCTAATAATCTTTTCAAAAAAATTAGTGATGTAAAAGATTTTGCTGAGATATCCATTGAGGAATTAGAAAAGTTAATATATCCTGTTGGTTTTTACAAAACGAAGGCAAAAAACATAAAAAATATATCAAAAATTATCATTGAGAAGTATAACGGTCAGGTACCTAATAGTCTTGAAGAATTATTAAAATTACCTGGAGTTGGTAGAAAAACAGCAAATCTTGTGCTCTCGGTTGGGTTTGGTAAAGATGCTATATGTGTGGATACGCATGTTCATAGGATTTCGAATAGATTAGGTTTAGTAAGTACTAAAAGTCCTGAAGAAACAGAGTTTAAGCTTATGGAGATTCTACCTAGAAAATATTGGAGAGAAATAAACTATTTAATGGTGGGATTTGGTCAGACAATCTGTAAACCATTAAAACCTTTATGTAAAGAATGTGAGTTGAAGGAAATTTGTAAGTATTATAATTCTAAATCCTGAAGATGGTCTTTTATTAAAGTTTTATTTTTTAATTAAAAGTGATTTTGAATAAAATTTTAAGGAGAATGAATATGTTTGCTGAGGTTTTAGTTAATGTGCCTATCGATGAAACATTTTCATACTCTGTAGGCAAGTTTGAAGGGAAAATTTCAAAATACACTAAAGTTAGTGTTGTTTTCAATGGAGAGGATACAGAAGGGTTAGTTTTAGATTTAACAGATCTACCTAAAAGTAAGAAACTAGGTACTATTAATTCAGTTGGAACAGTTGTTTTTACAGAAGAGCAAATGAATTTAGCAAGATTTATCTCAGAGTACTATACATGTTCTTTATCGGAAGCAGTTTTTATGATGATTCCTAAAGGTATTAAGCACTCTTATTCTAACGAAAAGGTTAGCTTTAATAAGATTAATAAAGAATTTAGTTTAGATGTTAAGTTAACGGATGAACAGGAGAGTTGTTATTTAGAGGTGAAGAATAGTTTTGGTAAGGGACAGGTATTTTTGCTTTATGGAGTTACTGGAAGTGGTAAGACGGAGATATATAAAAAGTTAGTAGTTGATATTTTAAATCAAGGCAAGTTGGTTTTGCTTTTAGTTCCAGAAATTTCTTTAACTCCACAGTTTATCGATAAATTTTCTTTTTTATCCGAGGTTATGTCCGTTTATCATAGTAGGTTAAGTGATAAGGATAGATTCAATATTTATATGAATGTAATGAAGGGTAAGGTTAGATTTGTTATTGGACCTAGATCAGCTCTATTTTTACCTTTTTCAGATTTGGGTATAGTAATAGTTGATGAAGAACATGAAACTACTTATAAATCCTCAAGTACTCCAAGATATGGAGTAAGAGATATTGTTAAATGGATTTCTAAGAATAGGAATATTCCTGTTGTTTTAGGTTCTGCTACTCCTACAATTGAAGATTTTTACTATGCTAAAAATGGAATTTTTAAATTACTTATGCTCAAAAAGAAATTTTCTAAATATCAAAGAGTTGATGTAGAGATTGTAGATAGTAAAAAATTTAAGTTTGATGTTATTGCACCTAAGGTAATTTCAGAAATTTCCGAAGCCCTTAAACAGGGTAATCAAGTTTTGGTTTTTCTGAATAGGAGGGGATTTAGTCAGTTTGTTAGGTGTAATAACTGTGGGTATGTTCCTGTTTGCCCTAATTGTGATATTACTTTGACTTATCATAAGTCAAAAAATTCTTTGGAATGTCACTATTGTGGATATAGAGAATCTTATCAAGATGTGTGTAAGGAATGTAAGATGGGAAAGATGGTTGATATAGGTAGTGGGACAGAGAAAGCTGAGGAAATTATAAAAAACTTTTTTATTAGTAGAAATATAGTTAGAGTTGATTTAGATACAACCAAACCTAAAGATTCTTATGACAGAGTTTATAGTGCTTTAAAAAGTGGGGATATTGATGTTATTGTTGGCACTCAGATAATTTCTAAAGGTTTGGATATACCACAGGTTAATTTAGTTTGTATTTTATTTCCTGAACTTATTCTTAGACTTCCGGATTTTTACTCTAGTGAGAGAACCTTTTCTTTAATAATGCAGGCTATCGGTAGAGCAGGTAGGAGAGATGAGAAAGGTAAAGCAATAATTCAAACATTTGATACAGAGCATTTTAGTATAATTTTTTCTTCTGAGCAAGATTATGAGAAGTTTTATGAATTTGAGATAAAGAGGAGAGAAGAATTTAAATATCCACCATTTTGGTATATCACGAAGTTTGTTTTTAGAAGTGAGAAGGAAAAAAAGTGTATAGAGGTTGGTAATTCGGCTAAAATATTACTAGATGGTATTGCTTTTGGTCGAGATGATGTTATAGTATCAAATTTACTTCCTTCGCCTATCAAAAAAGTTTCGAATAATTATAGATATCAAATAATTTTTAGGAGTAAAGATGAAAGGTATATAAATTTGGCTCAGAGTACTATTTATAAACATTTAAAGGGCAAAGGGGATGTCTATATTGAGATAGACAGAAATCCTATATCACTCCTCTAGTTCAATTTCAAGTAGCTTTATTTCTGGTTCAAGGTTTATCCCAAAATTTTCTTTTACTTTTCTTCTTGCTAATGACATGAGTTTGATAACATCTTTTGCTTTTCCGTTTCCTAAATTTATTATAAAGTTTGCGTGTTTTTCTGAGAACATTACTTCGTTTATTCTAAATCCACTGAGTCCTACTTCTCTTATTAACTTCCAAGCTTTAGTACCTTCTGGATTTTTGAATACACTTCCTGCAGAAAACCCTTTTGGTTGAGTATTTGCTCTATATCTAATATTTTCTTGAATTTTTTCTTTTATTTTTTCTTTTTTACCTTTTCTGAGTTCTATCTCTACAAAAGTTATAAGATAATTTGTCAGATTACTTTTTCTGTAGGAGAAACCAGCTTCTTCATTTGTTAGTTCAATTTCCTGACCTTTTCCATCGAAACAATATATTTTCTTTACGATATCTTTCATTTCATTTCCATGTGCTCCTGCATTCATTATTACTGCACCACCGATTGTACCGGGTATCGATATACAAAATTCTGTTCCTTCAAGCTCCATGTCCATACATAATTTTGATAAACTAGGTAAAGTTACTCCTGCTCCTACTTTAAGTTTTACAGAGTTCTCTTTTTTTTCTATAAGTTCTACCTTTTTAAATTCATTTTCTAGTTTTATGAATACTCTTTTTAAAGGTCCATCGTTTATTAATAAATTAGATCCTCCCCCCAAAATGAAATATTGAATGTTTTCTTCTTTTGCTGTTTTTAGAAAAAACTTTAAAGAATTTGTACTTAGAATCTTAAGAATTGTTCCTTTTCCTCCTATTCTGAAAGTAGTATAGTGCTTCAAGTCTTGATTATCTAAAATTACTAAATCACTATGTTTTTTTAATAGATCATTCATAAAGCTAATACTTGATATTGTATATGCTTATTGTTGGATTTTTAAAGTTAAGTTAAGTATCTATCCTTCGCTAATTTATATTGTGAATTTTGTATTGATAGTGAGTAGTCTTATTTTTCGTTGAATATATTTTTTATAAGTTATATAATTTAAATGAGTTTTAAGTTGCAATTCTTAAATACCGAAATTTACAAATAGGTTTGGAGGGATATATGAAGTTTGTGAAAGTTGTAGTTATTGTAATAATGGTTTTAATGGTATGTGGTATTGTTTATCCTTTTGGTTTTACAGAGATAGGTAGAAGGACAATAAATCTTCAAACAGTGTTGATATCAGATTTTGGTGATGATTACGATAAATCGAAGGATATAGAATGGGGTGCAAATTTTTCATATTTTGCGCCTAAGGTAAAAGATCCCCAAACTGGAGAAGAAATTGTTGATAAGGCATATTGTGATTATAAGTACTTTCCAGGGCATCCTTCTGGCTTGCTTGAATCAATTATGATTAAGCAAACTAATGTTTTTGGTATAAAGGCAGCTTTTTTAAGAAAAGGTTTTAACTGGATAGATGTTATTCCTAATAAACCTATTGACTTTGTTGGTGTTGCTAAAACCATTGATTTTTGGGTATGGGGTGGTAATTATAACTGGGTTATGGATATATATGTTAAAGATTATAAAGGTTACACTTATAGAATAGAAGCAGGATCAATAAAACATATTGGTTGGAAAAATTTCTTAGTTTCGATACCAAATTATATTCCACAGTACGAACCTTATGTACCATTTTCAAGACCTTTAAAACTTATTAAGATAAGGTTGACTGCAGCGCCAACAGAGAGAGCTGATAAATTTTATGTATATTTTGATTATCTACAACTTCAGACAGATGTTTATCTAGAGAGATTTGATGGAGATGATTTAGGCAAAATTGCTTGGTAAATTTTGTTTTTTGCCGATTATTTTGAGGAGGGTGAGATTATGAGAAAAGGATTTGTTTTAGTTTTGGTAAGTTTGTTTGTTTTGTCAACGGGGCTAGTAGGCTTTTCTCAAACGCAGAATCAGCAACAAACAAATCAACAGCAGACGAATGTTCAGCAGACAAATGTGCAGCAGACAGGTGCTCAACCTACCGAACAAACTTCAGATTATATTAAAGGTTTTAAAATTCTTGGTGAACCTACGGAAGCTGAAATAAAGGATACTGCAAAGCAAATGATACAACCTGTATTGGTTGAAGATTTTGAAGTTCCTGGAGATTGGGAAGCAAAAATGTCAAGAGACTATGGTGTTGTCTCTTTTATGACGAGAGACGGTTACCCAAAAGCTCTTGCTGATATGAAAGATAGAAATAATAAAGTTTTAGGTGTTAAAGTTCAGTTTTTCAAGAGAGGTCCTGCAGAAATATTAATAAGGCCAGTAAGAGATATAAAAATACCAGGTATTACTAAAAAGATAAAGCTGTGGGTTGTTGGTAGAAACTATACTCATACTCTGAAGATAGTAGTTAAGGATTACCTAGGTAGGGAAAAAGAGATAACTGTGGGTAAATTAAATTTCTCTGGATGGAAACTGCTTGAAGTTAATATTCCTGACTTCATTGAGCAAGAAGATTATAAAGTTTCTGAAGAGAGAGGATTAACTTTTTCTGGTATAAAGGTTGCCTGTGATATGAATGATATGGTACCTGGTAGAACATTTTATATTTACTTCGACTATATAATAGCAGAGACTGATCTTTTTGTTGAGAAGTTTAGAGAAGTTGATGATATGGTAGATCTATGGTAAATTTCAAGGGATGCTATCCATCCCTTCTTTTTACCCATCTAGGCAAATGGATTTGTAGTTTTCTTGGTCTATTTTAATTATCTTTGGATTAGTTCCGCAAAGAGGACAGGAGGGGTTTTTTTTAATCTTAAATTTCTTAAACTCTGAAAGCAAACTATTGTATACTAAGATTTCTCCTATTAATGGTTTACCTATACCTGTTATCAATTTTATAGTTTCAGTTGCTTGTAGAATACCTATTGTCCCAGGTACCGTTCCTAGTACTCCTAAATCCTTACATGCCAAACCTTCCTCTGGTATTTCTTCGTATATGCATCTATAGCATGGGGTATTATCACTTGGTACAAATACACTTAATTGACCTTCAAATCCTAATACTGCACCGTGAATCAATGGTTTTTTTAGAAAATAACAAACATCGTTTAGTAAAAATTTGGTCTGAAAGTTATCACTGCCATCAATTACTATTTCGTAATCTTTTATTATATCAATTACATTTGTTGTATCTAGTAAAGTTTTATATAAAACTACTTCTACATTAGGGTTAAGTGCTTTTATTTTCTTTTTCGCTACTTCACCTTTGTGTATTCCTATATGTTCCGTATCATGTAAGATCTGCCTTTGTAGGTTCGATATATCAACTACATCGTTCTCTACAATACCTATTATACCTACTCCTATTGCTGCTAAATAGTATATCGAAGCTGAGCCTAATCCTCCCGCACCTACTACCAAAACTTTTGAGTTTTTAATCTTTTCTTGTCCTTCTATTCCAATACCTTTTAATATTATATGCCTTCCATACCTTATTAATTCTTCATCTGATAAGTTCATAGAATTTCTCCTCCTTCTATTTTCTTTATCTCATCACGTACTACGCTTGCCTTCTCGAATTCTAGCTTATCTGCTAATTCAAACATATAATCTGTTAGAACTTTTACTAACTCTTCAATGTTATTCTTGTACCTTTCTTTTATTTCATCAATAAATTCAAATACTTCGCTAAATTCTTCAAATTTATTAATTGTCTTTCTTTTCTGTTTAGTTGTTTTTTCATGTTTTCTTTCAATTATATCGGTTATTTCTTTTTTTATACTCTTAGGTGTTATACCATATTTTTGGTTATATTCTAATTGTATTTCTCTTCTTCTTTGTGTTTCTTTTATTGCCTCTTCCATTGATTTTGAGATTTGGTCAGCATACATTATTACTCTACCATTTATATGTCTTGCAGCTCTTCCCATTATCTGTATAAGTGATTTTGTTGATCTAAGAAACCCTACTTTATCTGCATCTAGTATACAAACTAATGAAACCTCTGGTAAGTCAATTCCTTCTCTGAGTAAGTTTATTCCTACTATACAGTCATATTCTCCTTTCCTTAAATCTCTAAGGATTTCTACCCTTTCAATTACTTCAATTTCATCATGGATGTAAATAGTTTTTATACCTCTCTCAACTAAGTATTTACTCAGATCTTCTGCCATTTTTTTCGTAAGAGTTGTTATTATCGTTCTTTCTCCTCTTCTTTTGTTTTCTAAAACTTCTTTTATGATATCCTCTACTTGGTTTTCTGTTGATCGCACATATACTACGGGATCAAGTAGTCCTGTTGGACGTACTATTTGTTCTACTAGCTTTTCAGAAATACTTAATTCGTATTCATCGGGAGTTGCTGATACATAAAGAACTTTGTCAAGTAATTCATCAAACTCTTCGAACTTTAAAGGTCTATTATCAAGTGCTGAAGGTAACCTAAAACCGAATTCTACAAGTGTTTCTTTTCGTGATCTATCTCCGTTATACATACCTCTAATTTGAGGTATTGTTACATGCGATTCATCAATTATCGTTAAGAAATTTTTAGGGAAATAATCTATTAAAACATAGGGTCTTTCTCCTGGTTTTCTACCAGACAAATATCTTGAATAATTTTCTATACCAGGACAATATCCTGTTTCTAATAACATATCCATATCGTACTTTGTTCTCATTTCAAGTCTTCTTGCTTCTATTTCCTTACCTTGTGATTTTAGTTCTCTTACCCTTTCTTCTAACTCTTTATAAACTTCTTCTACTGTCCTCTCAATTGTTTCTCTTGATGATACAAATAACTTTGCAGGATAAATTGCTATAGCATCATGAGTTTCTATTAATGAATTGTTTAGAGAATCAAATCTTTTTATTGAATTTATTTCATTATCCCAAAGTTCAATTCTTATATAATCTCTTGAATAGGCTGGGTGTATATCTATTCTGTCTCCCGTTATTCTGAATGTTGATCTTGTGAAGTTAAAATCATTCCTTTCGTATTGCATTTCAGCTAACTTATATGATAAATCTTTGAGGTTAATGACATCGCCTACTTTGAGCAAAATTATAAATTCTTTAAATTCAGAAGGTGCACCTATTCCGTAAATACAAGATACACTAGCTACAACTATTACATCGCTTCTACTCAAAAGACTCGTGGTTGATGATATCCTTAATCTGTCAATTTCATCATTTATGGTTGCTTGTTTTTCGATGTAAATATCGCTTTGTGGTATGTATGCTTCTGGTTGGTAATAATCGTAATAAGAAACAAAATATTCAACAGCATTGTAAGGGAAAAATTGCTTGAATTCTCTGTATAGTTGTGCTGCTAATGTTTTATTGTGAGATATAACTAAAGTTGGTAACCCTAACTTTTCTATAACATTGGCCATGGTAAAAGTTTTCCCACTACCTGTTACCCCCAAAAGTGTTATCCTTTTTAATCCTTCCTCAAATCCTTTTATTATTTCTTCTATTGCTTTTGGTTGATCTCCTGAAGGTTCATATGATGAAACTAATTTAAATCTATTTCCAACTGTTTCCATGTTTATAAAAATTAAAAAACTTAGCTTGTTTTGTCAAAGTTAGATAAAGAATGTTTGAAAGATACTTTTAGTATCTTTCCCACC
>JBMFQU010000024.1:0-18738 GCA_049968435.1 Brevinematia bacterium
TTCTAATTGAAGTTAGAATTTTTTAAGAAAACTCTTTTTGTTTCCCGCCCACCCTATAGTTCCATACAGGAGGCTTCACCTCCTATTAGTACCTTCTACTTAGTAAGATTAGCTTCCTTTTTAAACCTCCCTTTACCTAGATACAGTATATGGAATAAACAAATAATACTTTGTAGAATTTGTAGAAATTATATCAAAACTTTATTAAAATTTTTATATGTCAAAGATACTTGTATTAAGCGATTCCCATGGTCACTTAGGCTTAATAAGTGATGTTATAAAAATTGAAGTAAAGAACATTGATATAGTCATACACCTAGGTGATGCTTGGTTTGATATGAAACCTTTTATTAAGGATCTAAAAGAAAATCATAAAAAAGAAGTAATACTAATAAGAGGAAACATAGATGAAATGAGAAATGATCCAACAACACCATTTATACCAGAAAAAGAAATAATAACAATAGGAAATAAAAAAGTATTTTGCACTCACGGACATCTATTTAATGTGAGTAAATCTCTTGAAGAATTAGTTTCTGCATCTACTTCAAGTGGAGCAAACATCGTACTATTTGGGCACACTCATACTCCAACTGTCAAAGAAATAAATGAAATTCTCTTTTTCAATCCTGGAGCACTAAGAGATGGTTTTTATGGTATTATTAACATTGCAGAAAGTGTATCTTATAAGCACTATAAGTTAAAGAATCTCCCTTAATACTTTTTGCATTATACCACCACTTTTAACAATATTAAGTTCATTTAATGTATCTATTCTAAACAGAACCTTAAACAAAACTTTTTCACCACTTTCTCTTATCATCTCAACTTCCAAAACACCTCTTGGCTTAGCATTCCTTAAACCTAGTATATTGAATACTTCTTTTCCCGTAATATTTAATTTTTCTCTATTGGTGTCTATAAACTCTAAAGGTATAACTCCCATACCTATCAAATTACTTCTATGTATCCTTTCAAAACTTTCAGCAATTATTGCTTTGACGCCAAGCAAGTAAGGCCCTTTAGCTGCCCAATCTCTAGAGCTACCTGTACCATACTCCTTACCCCCTACCACAATAACAGGAATACCTTTAGCTTTATATTCCATAGCGGCGTCAAAAACAGTAGTCTCAACCCATTCTCCATTTTTATAAACTAGAGTATATCCTCCCTCTCTATTAACCATTAAATTTTTTATCCTAAGATTAGCAAAAGTACCTCTCATCATAACTTCATGATTACCTCTTCTAGAACCATAAGAATTAAATTCCTCTTTAGTAATTCTCTTCTCAATCAAATACTTCCCTGCAGGTGAATCTGGGCTTATTGAACCAGCAGGTGAAATGTGATCAGTAGTTATAGAATCTCCTAAAACTAAAAGAACCCTAGCATTTAAAATATCATCTAAATAATCTTTACCAGGATTATAATCATCAAAGTAAGGAGCCTTCTTTATGTAAGTTGAAGATGGATCCCAATTAAATAACTCACTTTCCTCTACCTGTATATTTTCCCACTCTTCCGTACCTTTAAATATATCCTTATATATTTCTATAAAACTTTCTCTACTTCTTACCTTAGATAGATATTCTATTATCTCATTTTCAGTTGGCATGATATCTTTTAAATAAACTGGATTACCACCTTTATCAAATCCTAGTGGGCTATTAATATCAAAAGTTATATTACCCATTATAGAATAAGCAACCACAAGCATTGGAGAAGCAAGATAATTAGCTTTAACGAGAGGATGAACTCTACCTTCAAAATTTCTATTTCCACTCAATATAGAAACAACAGTCAAATTATTATTTTTTACTTCATTTTCAACCCAATCAATAAGGGGACCGCTATTACCTATACATGTAGCACAACCATATCCAACTATATTAAATCCTAATTCATCAAGATACTTCTGTAATCCAAGCTTTGTAAGGTAATCTTCAACTACTCTCGAACCAGGAGCAAAAGAAGTTTTTACATGAGGTTTTACCTTCAACCCCTTTTCAACAGCTTTCTTTGCAACAATTCCAGCACCTATCAATACTTGAGGATTTGAGGTATTAGTACAACTCGTTATAGAAGCTATAACAATATCTCCATCCCTTAAATTATTTCCTTTTCTCTCACCACCTAATTTTGATATATGATCTCTAAAAGAATCTGCCACATTAGCCAACGAAACTTTATCCTGAGGGCGTTTAGGTCCTGCTAAAACAGGTTCAACATCCTTTAAGTCAAGTTCTATAACTTGAGAAAACTCAACCTTCTCATAACTATTTTCATAAACCCACAATTCTTGCTCTTTTGTATATTCAGAAACTAATTTTATCAAACTTTCATCTCTTCCTGTTCTGTAAAGATAATCCAAAGTTTTTAAATCAACTCCAAAAAATCCCATTGTTGCACCATATTCTGGTGCCATGTTAGCGATAGTCGCCCTAGTCTCAACATCCATGTTCAAAACACCATCACCAAAAAACTCAACAAACTTATCAACAACTCCTACTTTTCTAAGAAGGTGAGTAATAGTAAGTACTAAGTCAGTAGCACTAACTCCCTCTCTCATCTTACCTTTAAGGTGTACTCCTACAACTTGAGGAAGTTTCATAAAATAAGGCTGACCAAGTATAACTGATTCAGCTTCAATTCCACCAACACCCCAACCAAGCACACCTAAACCATTTATCATAGTAGTGTGAGAATCAGTTCCTACAAGGGTATCATACTTAGCAATACCATCTTCAACCATAACTACCTTTGCAAGGTACTCTAAATTAACTTGGTGTATTATACCTTTACCTGGAGGCACTATATTAAAATTTGAAAAACTCTTTTGAGCCCATTTCAAAAATTTATATCTCTCCCAATTTCTCTTAAATTCCATTTGAATATTATTCTTTAGAGACGAAGAGTCACCAAAAAAATCAATTTGTAGAGAATGATCAATAACTAAATGAGTAGGTATTTTAGGATTAACAAGCTTTGGATCTTTACCCATCTCTTTAACTTTATCCCTCATAGTTGCAAGATCAACAACAATCGGAACACCTGTAAAATCTTGCATAATCACTCTACAAGGTTTAAAACCTATCTCTTCAACATTATCAAACTTAGGATTCCAATTTACAAGCGAGTTTAAAAACCTTTCTTCCATTCCTTCTTCTCTCAAATTCCTAACAACATTCTCTATTAGTACTCTTATGGAAAATGGTTTATTTACAAGGTCGTAGTAAGATAAAAAATCTTTTACACTCACAAATTTAATCCCGCTAATCTCCCTCATAAATCCTCCATCTACTCCCACTCTATGGTAGCAGGTGGTTTTGATGTTATATCATAAACCACCCTTGTTATCTCATGCACCTCTCTAACTATTCTATTACTAACCTTATTAAGAAATTCATAAGGTAGCCTAGACCAATCAGCAGTCATACCATCAACACTATTAACTGCTCTCAAAACAACAATATTACCATAACTTCTCTCATCACCCATAACTCCAACCGCTTTATCGGAAAGTAAAACACAAAACGCCTGCCATACATTGTTATAAAGACCTTCCTCTTTCAAAGCATCAATAAATATCTTGTCAGCTTTTCTAAGAATATCTAACTTTTCTTTAGTTATCTCTCCTATCACTCTAACTGCCAAACCTGGACCTGGGAAAGGATGTCTATTTAAAATATACTCAGGTATTCCCAAAATCTTACCTAGTTTTCTAACCTCATCCTTAAAGAGAAATTTAAAAGGTTCAAGAATTCTACCTTCCTTTTCAAGCTGCCTTATTTCTTTAACTCTATTGTGGTGAGTTTTTATTGTTGAAGAAGGACCTTTAACAGAAGATGTTTCTATAACATCTGGGTATAGTGTACCTTGAGCAAGAATATCCAAAGAACCAACATGACTAAAAAAAACTTCTATAAACTTTCTTCCTATCACTTTCCTTTTTTCTTCAGGATCCTTAACACCCTTCAAAGAATCAATAAACAAATCTTGAGCATCAACATACTCAACTTTTATTCCAAGGAATTCAAAATTGGTAATAACCTCTTTATCTTCATCTAACCTAAGTAGTCCCGTATTGACAAAAATCGGAGTAAGCTGTTTACCCAATATTCTATTAAGATAAACCGCCATAACAGTAGAGTCAACACCTCCACTAACTGCCATTACAACATGTCTATCTCTAACAAACTCTTTTATTCTCCTCTCCTCTTCCACCATAAACCTATCAATTGACCAAGTTTTTGAAGCATTACACAACTTAAAAACAAAGTTTGAAAATATTTCCATACCATATTGCGTATGATATACTTCTGGGTGAAATTGAACACAATATATGTTTCCAGATTCTACCGAAGCAATAACACCACTCTTTGTTTTAGCAACAACTTTGAATCCTTGAGGAACCTTAACAACCGAATCACCATGGCTCATCCAAACAACAATATTTCTAGGAATACCTTCAAAGATCTTTGATTCATAAACTATTTCTAATTCAGTATAGCCGTACTCTCTATATTTAGATTTTTCTAACTCTCCTCCGCTCAATTTACACAATAGCTGCATACCATAACATATACCTAAAACAGGTACATTAAAATTCTTTATAAAATCAAGCGATACCGTAGGAGAATCTGGATCTAAAACACTTGAAGGACCTCCAGACAAAATTATACCTTCAATTTTATCACTCTCAGCACGAGAAAGTATTTCTTCCTTACTTGCATTATAAGGGAAAATCTCAGAATATACCCCTAAATCTCTTATTCTCCTTGCTATAAGTTGAGTATATTGCGAACCAAAATCTAATATCACTATCATATTCTTAATGATTTTAAACGAAATAACTTTGGTAATTCTAAATAAATATAAGAAACTTCTTTTTGTTCCCCCACCCGCCCTTAAGCGTCTATAAGAGGACTTACACCCTCCTTTTAATTACCTCCATTTACCCGTCCAAAGTAATCTTCACCTTCATTGCTCTCAATTAATAAGCAAATTAACATTCATCTTACTTTAGAAGTAAAAAAATAAAGAATTCACCTCTAATAGAAGTTAGGAATTTTAGAAAACTTTTTTGTTCCCCACCCACCCTTAAGATTTAACAGGAGGGCTAACGCCCTCCTAGTAATACCTCCCTTTAGACATATAAAGTAGATTACATTTCTAAAAGTTATTTGATAGCCTCAGAAATTTTGAGAAACTTCTTTTACTACTTTCCCTATTAGATTAGCGAAGGCTACGCCTTCACTGCTTCCATTAAGTAAGCAATTTAAGAAAGCTTTGTTTTTATAGTTCCTCATTTAGAAGGTAGAAAGTAAGAAAAGCATAAAGTACTACTCCTAATAGTTTTAGGAATTTTAGAAACTTATTTTTGTTCCCCGTCAACCCGCCCTTTAGTTCTATACAGGAGGCTTAGCCTCCTATGAATACCTACCTTTAGTCATTCAAGTAAGATAACATTCCTAACAAAGTTAAAGATTTTTTGTTTTTTACAATATTAGATTGGAGAAGGCTACGACTTAAGCATTCCAAAGCAAGCTTAACCCTTATTTAAGCAAGTAAATTAATAAATATTGATCTTCCTTTAGAATTAAGAAAAGACAAAGCATTTAATACCTAATAGATAGAGTAGTTAGTATAGGATTTTCAAACAATCTTAATGGAAAATTAGATTAAGTAATGTATATTTTCTAAATAAGTTTAAAGAATTTTGAATTTTATAAATATTTAACTATATTAATTTTATGAATAAAACACTAAATTCTTTTGATTTTTATAAAAATGTTCCAGAGATTGACAATTTAAAGAAGTTAGACTTCTATAAAGATTTCTATGATGTTCCAGAGGATTGGGTTTTATTTTTATGTGATGTTAGGAATTCCACTACTGCAATCAAGCAAGGAAAATACAAAAGTGTAAATGTATCTTCAGTTTTCTGTATTGTTTCAATTGCTAACTTAGTCGGTTCTTTAGATTTTCCTTTTGTATTTGGTGGTGATGGTGTTACTTTTCTAATTCACAATAGTTATCTAGAAGATGCTAAATATAGACTTGCTTCAGTAAAATATATGATTAAGTCCAATTTTGAATTAGATATGCGTGTTGGATATATATCAGTTAAGGAATTGTATGAAAACGGTTATGATTTGAAAGTTGCTAAATATAAAGTTTCAAAAGCTTATAGTCAAGCTCTACTTTATGGTTCTGCTCTACCTTATTTTGAGAGTAGAGTAAAGAATAATCAAAATCTCTTAGTTGAGGAGTATAGAGATAATGTAAATCTATCTGGATTTTCTTGTAGATGGCAAGATATCACTACTTCTAAGGATGAGCAAATTGCTCTTATTGTAGAGACTGTTGAGTTTAATGACAATAGAACTATTAAAGAAATTATAGATAAAATTTATGAAATTTATGGTCCAGAAGATAATTGGCATCCGCTTTCAATTGATAATATGAATACTGTTTCTCCAAATTCTATGTATGTTGATTTAGAGGCGATGGTAACAGGAAATCCCAAATTTGCTTGGCTAAGAAAATTAATTATTATTCTACAGTTGAAATTAGTAAATTTTTTCTCAAAATTACCATTCAAAGTCGGAATAAAAGTTAACTACCAAGATATAACGGATATAAAGTTGATGAATTATGTTTCTAGCGATTTTAGAAAAATAGAAAATTCCTTGAAACTGATTATTAATACAACAAAAGAACAAAAAGAAAAATTGATAGAATATTTAGAAAATTTAAGGATGAATAATAAGATATATTATGGATACTATGGAGATAAAAAAGCTCATATGACTTGTGTAGTTTACCTTAATAAAAAACAAGATGTACATTTTATTGATGTAGTTAATGGTGGTTTTACGAATGCCTCTATAATGCTAAAAAAACAGAAATTAAGCCAAGCATAAATTTTTCAATAATAAAAAATCGTAATCTAATAAAGTTTTCCCCCTATAGTAGTTATAAAGATAATGATTAAATCCTTGTGTTGCACTAATTAGTGTTTTGCTAAAAAGATAAAAATTTTCGTTATAGAAAATAGGTAAATTAATAATTTAGAGATTATTTTTTAATTTCATACAAACTTTTGAAATTTTAGATGTTTTCAAATAAATTTTCTAAATCTTGATATTAAGTGTATGATTATAAAAAATTTATCTAAGTTTAGGAGGTTTCTATGATAAAGGTTTCTACAAGAGTTTTGTATGGGCTTAGGGCTATTATTTACTTGGGATTAAATAAGGATAGGTGGCCTATTTCTTTGAATGAAATAGCTAATAAGCAAAATATACCTCTTAGGTACATTGAGCAGATTTTTATGAAGTTTAAGAAAGGTAATATAGTAAAAAGTTATAGAGGAGTTAAAGGTGGTTATGGGTTGATTGATAATTATGAAAATTTAACTCTTCTTGAGATTGTTGAAGTTTGTGATGGTAGAATATTCCTTGCATGGTGTTTGAATCCAAACTCTAAAAAGGAATGCTTAATTTTGGAGGATTGTATTTTGGCTAATATCTTTCGCGGTATAGGTGAATCTTTGCGTAGTTATCTTGCTGGTGTGAAACTTAGAGATATTTTAAATGAAGCACAAAAAACGGATTTTTTAAAGTTGTTAGAGTTAGCTAGCTTTGGTAATTTTAGACAAACATAATAAATTATCATTACCAAATGCTTTTATTTGAAGATAATAGAATTATTTCAGATACTTTTGATTCTATTTCTTGGGTAATTTCTTCTACTTCATTGACAAGGTAATTGTAGATTACTAATAAAGATATAGCAACAATTAAACCTGCGGCAGTTGTGATTAACGCTTCAGCTATACCGGCTAGAAGTTCCGAAGGTGATGATAGACCCTTTTCTGCTAAAACTTCAGTTGATTTTATCATTCCTAAAACTGTACCTAATAGACCTAACATTGGTGATATTGTAACCATAGTTCCTAAAATGTAAAGGTACTTATTGAGTATAGGTAGTTCTATTTTAGTAATTTCTTCTACTGATGCTTCTATTTCCTCTCTAGTTGCTCCTTTTAAACGTGCTTCTAAAGCTGTTTTTAGTATATTAGAAGCTGGGCTCTTTTCAGCATCACATATTGCTAAAACATCTCTTATATCTCCTTTTAATATTTTTTCTTTTGTAATTTCGAAAAGTTTCGAAATGGATTTTTTGGTTTTCTTTAAGAAGAAGTACCTTTCTATTGCAACTGCAACTCCTGTTACCGATGCAAGAAATATAAATATCATTGATATTCCGCCTTTCGCGAGATAGTTGATGATATTAGCGATACTATTAAAGAGCTCCATAGGCTTCAATTCTCCTTTTGTGATTTAAATTTTTTATCTTATATTTGATATTATTCAACCTAAATTAAAGCTTTTTGAAGAGTTTAATTACTATAATTCAGAACTAAAATTTGTCAATATTAACTAATCCATATTATTGATTATCAAGTTAGCGAATTCTGAGCATTTAACTTCTACAGCATTAGGTATTTCTCTAGCAAGGTCATATGTTACTGTTTTATTTTTTATGGTTTTTTCTATAGCTTTTTGGATAATATCTGAAACTTCATTCCATCCAATGTACTCAAACATTAGACAACCTGATAGTATTAAAGATGAAGGATTTACTTTGTCTTGTCCTGCATATTTTGGTGCTGATCCGTGGGTTGGTTCAAATACTGCGTAAGGGTATCCTATATTACCACCAGGAGCCATTCCAAGTCCACCTACTTGTGCTGCAATTGCGTCTGAGATATAATCTCCATTTATATTTGGTGCGACTATTATCTTATACTGTTCTGGTTTTGTTAAGACCTGTTGAAACATGTTGTCTGCTATTACATCGTTTATTAAAATTTTGTTTTCCTTAGGAACACCATTTTTTAATTCTTCCTCAGTAACTACAAAATCTCTATATTCATTTATAGCAACTTCATAACACCATTCTCTAAATGCTCCTTCCGTGTACTTCATTATATTGCCTTTGTGCATTATAGATATAACATCTATTCCTTTTTTGATTGCATAGTCAATTGCTGCTCTCATTAGTCTCTTTGTCCCGAATTCTGAAATAGGTTTTATTCCTATTCCTGAGTCTTCTCTTAGTGTTATACCAAATTCTTCTTTTAAAAACTTTATTACTTTCTTTGCTTCATTAGATCCTTTTGGCCATTCTATACCCATGTAGAGATCTTCTGTTGCTTCTCTAAAGATAACCATGTTTACTCTCTCAGGGTATTTTACAGGTGACTCAATACCTTCAAAGTATCTAATTGGTCTTACTATTGAAAACAATTCTAACTCTTTTCTTATTGTTACATTCAAAGATCTGATACCACTTCCAATAGGTGTTGTTAGAGGACCTTTTATTGATACTATGTATTCCTTTAGTGTTTCTAATGTTTCTTTGGGAAGGTATTCTCCATACTTTTTATAAGCTTTTTCTCCTGCTAGAACTTCTACCCAATTAACCTTTCTTTTACCTTTGTATGCTTTTTCTATCGCTCTATCCCATACAGGTATAGCTGCTTTGAATATATCAAAGCCAATTCCGTCACCTTCTATATAAGGAATATCAACCTCATCAGGAACAATTAATCTTTTGCCATCAAATGTTATCTTCATAAACTACCCTCTAAATCTATAATTCAGAGAATTTTTATTAGAGAATGTTTTGTTTTTCAACTTTTTAGCAATTTTTCAATTATTTAAAGCAAAGTTTCTGTTTTGTTGAAAAATTTTTTAGTATTTTTGATAATATTAGTGTAAGAATTATTTAAGGAGGTATTTATGGATTTTTCTTCTTTGAAGAAGGATGATTTGTTAAAGATTGCGAAAGAAAAGGGGATAAAGGTTAATTCTAAGATGACAAAAGAGGAAATTATTTCTTTACTAGAAAGTGAAAAATCTGCTGAAGAGTCTTCTAAAACTAAGAAAAAGGTTGTGGAATCTAAGATTAGCACAAAAGGGAAAAAAGTTAAAACTAAGGAGATTCTTGAGAGTATAGAACATACTATAGAGGGTGTTGTTTCTTCTGCTCCTCAATATGAGACAAAGACTGTATATTTTGTTGAGCCTACTAAGGAATTACCTTATGAGTATGGAGATACGAAGATAACTTTTCTTGTACAAGATCCTTACTGGACTCATGTTTATTGGGAAATTTCTCATTCAAAAAGGGAAGAATTAGGATTGCTTCCTAGAGGTGAACATGGTAATCAACTTGTTATCAGAGTTTATGATGTAACAGGTGTAGAAAGTGTATTTAATGGGTTAAACGCTAATTCATTTTTTGATGTTTATGTAAATGATTATACAAATAATTGGTATATTAATGTCCCGGAATACGATAGAAGTTATTGTGCTGATCTTGGTGTAATAATAGATGGTAAATTTGTTGTTATTGCAAGGTCTAATATAATAAAAGTACCTAGGGGTAGTGTATCACCTTATTATGATGAAGAGTGGATGATTGTTACAGATGATATTCTTAAAGCTTCTGGTTTAGGTGTATTGCATGAAGTTGTTGGATCAGCTATGATGATTAGAGCTCTTGAATTACCATTTAATATTTCTTCTGCTGAATTCGTTAGTTCTTTCGCTATACCCGAAAGGCCTCCTAAAGAGAAAGGATTTTGGCTTGAAGTTCATACTGAACTTACTGTATATGGCCAAACAGAGCCAGATGCCATAGTTACAATCTTTGGAGAAAGAATAAAACTTGATAAGGATGGCAAATTTTATTTGAAAATGTATTTACCAGATGGTATTAGGAATATACCTATAGTTGGTACTTCATCTGATGGTACTCATACTATATCAGTTATACCTATAGTAGAAAAGAAAACAGAAAGATATGAAGACATAAAAAAGTAATTATGATGGAGAGAGTTAAAATTTGGAAACCATCAGAAGATGAAATAAGAGAAGCAAAAACTTGGCCTATATGGGAAAAAGATCAAAGCTCTTTTGAATGGTTTTACGACGAAGATGAACAATTTTATGTTTTAGAAGGGGAAGTAGAAGTTGAACTTACTGATGGTAGTAAAGTGAAGTTTGGACAAGGTGATATGGTGCGATTTAAATCAGGTACGGAATGTAAGTGGAAGATTCTAAAAAGAGTAAGAAAACATTATAAGATAGGCTAATTTTGATGGAAAAGCTCTTTCTTTTTGATACAAGTAATTTAGTATATAGATCATTTTTTGGTTTTTCGGGTAGACATCTTACAAATTCTAAAGGCGAGATAACTTCAGGAATATATGGTACTCTAAAAACTATAATAATGTTATATAAAGATTTTAGTTTTGATTTTGCCGTATTTTCTCTTGATGGGCCTAGGGAGCAGACTAATAGGTTTAAAAAATATAACCAATATAAGATTACAAGAGAAAAAGCACCAGATGAACTAAAACTTCAACTTAAGAAGACTTTGGAAATACTCAAAAGTGCAGATATAGAATGTGTTGAAATTCAAGGTTATGAATCTGATGATATAATAGCCTCATCGGTAGAAAAGTTTAAAGATGATTACGAAATATATATAGTTTCAGGTGATAAAGATTTAATTCAACTTCTTACAAGACCAAATATCTTTATAATATCATTTTCTCCTTCTAAGAGTGAGTACAAGTTAATTGATAGAGTTTCCTTTATTAAAGAGAATAACTTTGAACCAGAGTATATTGTAGATTATCTAGCGTTGGTAGGTGATTCTGTAGATAATATACCTGGAGCTAGAATGATTGGTGAAAAGACAGCTAAACCTTTGATTGAAAAATATAAAACGATTGAAAATATATATGCACATTTGGATGAAATTCCAGATAAGATCCGGAATAAACTTATAGAGAGTAAAGATAGTGTTTTTTTAAGCAAAGATCTTGTAAAACTTTTTGTGGATCCTAATATAGATGTTTACCCTAAAAGGTTTTCGCTTGATAACTTTAGAAATCCTAAAGTTGTAGAGCTACTTAGAAAGTATGAATTCAAGAGTATAATTAACGATATAGAATCGAAGATTAAGCAGTCTGAAGAATTGAACTTATTTTCTCAAACTCAACCTAAGAAAGAAGAACTTAAACAAGAAATAGTTTACAAAATTCTTACAAAGAGAGAGGATCTTTATATATTGAAATCTAAGATTTATGATAAAGGAATTGTTTCTATTGATATAGAAACTGATGAAAAAAATTTTATGGAATGTAATATAATAGGGGTGGCATTTTCTATTCAGAGTAAGGAAGGTTATTATTTACCAATATTACACAATGTAGAGAAAGAATTTTCTTTTGATGAGGCGATAGAGTTTTTAAGATTGATATGTGAGGATGAAACAATAAAGAAAATAGGCCATAATTTGAAGTATGAATATGTTGTTTTGAAGAATCACAATATTAGATTAAGAAATATACACTTTGATACAATGATAGCTTCTTATGTTATAAGGCCTGAGTTTTCTCATCATAATCTTGATAGGTTAGCTGAGGAATATCTTAATTACAACACTATAAAGTATGAAGAGGTTACTAAGAAAAATGTTTCTGTTTTTAATACTTTACTAAGTGTACCAATTGAGGATGTTGTTAATTATTCTTGTGAAGATGCAGATATAACATTTAGATTGTATAAAATTTTTGATGAAAAGCTTAAGTTAAATCCTAAATTAGAAAACTTATTCTACCAGATAGAGATGCCACTTGTTGAAGTATTAGGTGAGATGGAATTTAACGGGATAAAAGTAGATAAGGAATATTTAATATCACTAGGTAGAGATATAGAGAAAGAGATAAATCAGATTTCTGAAAAGATTTTTTCTTTAGTAGGTGAAGTTTTTAACATAAATTCGCCTAAGCAGCTTGCTTATATACTATTTGAGAAGTTAAAGTTAGAACCAACGGAGAAGACTAAAACAGGTTTTTCGACGAGTGAAAAGGCATTAGAAGAACTTGAAGGTGAGCATGAGGTGATAGATCTTATTTTAAGGTATAGGACTTTGTCTAAGTTAAAGAATACTTATGTTGATGAATTACCGAATATAATTATTCCTAAGACGGGAAGAGTCCATACATCTTTTAATCAGACAGTAACTGCTACTGGAAGACTTTCTTCAAGTAATCCTAACCTTCAAAATATTCCTATAAGGGATGATATAGGTAAGAAAATTAGGTATGCATTTATTGCTGAAGAAGGAAATTTATTGGGTAGTTTTGATTATTCGCAAATAGAGTTAAGAGTACTTGCTCATATTTCACAAGATGAAGTGCTTATACAACAATTTAAAGAGAATCGTGATATTCATTCTGAGACTGCGTCAAAGATATTGGGTGTACCGATGGATCAAGTTACTCCTGATATGAGGAGGATTGGTAAAACAATAAATTTTGGTATAGTTTATGGTATAAGTGCTTATGGTCTTTCAAAACAATTGAGGATATCGGTATCAGAAGCAAGTGAAATAATAGAAAGGTATTTTCAAAATTTTAAGGGTATAAAAGATTACATTTTTAGAACTCTTGAATTTACTTCAAAGTACGGTTATGTTGAAACGATGTTTGGTAGGATGAGAAAGGTCCCAGAGTTGTTGAATAAAAAGTACAGATATGATAAACTCAATTTAGGTAAATCAGAGAGAATAGCCATAAATACTCCAATTCAAGGAAGTGCGGCTGAAATTGTTAAAATAGCTATGAATAAGTTGTATCAAAAACTAAAAGATACAGAAGTTAAGATATTACTTCAAGTACATGATGAAATATTAGTAGAAATACCAGAAAATAAAATAAAAGATTATGATTTATTAATAAAGAATATACTTGAAGAAGCGATTGAACTTAGAGTACCTCTTGTTGTAGATTACTCTTTCGGTAAAAGTTGGGGTGAGATTCATGATTGATTATTTGTGGTATTCTGTTCCATAAATTATTGAAAAAGCTCTATAGATTTGTTCTAATAACATGACTCGAAATATATTATGTCCAAAAGTCATCTTAGAAAATGATAAAATGTAGTCTGCTTTTTGTTTTACTTCCTCTGAAACTCCTTGATGTCCACCTATTATAAAAGCAATATTTTCCCCGTTGTCTATTTTATCTTTTATAATGTTTGCAAATTCTTCTGATGATAGTTCTTTACCTTTTTTATCAAGAAGAATAATATATTCACCTTTTATGTTTTTAAGCATCGTTTTACCTTCTTCTTCAAGGTTTAGAGGATAAGGCTTATTTGATTCTTTGAATTCTAAGATTTCGATTTGGCCAAATCTGGATATCATTTTCTTAAATCTATTACATGTTTCGTAGATTTCTTTATAACTTAATTTGCCTATGGATAAGATTTTTATCTTTAGCATTAGTTAAACCATTTTCCAGAATTTTTTACAGAATTATAATTTGATATTAATATTCTTATAAATTTCTCTGTTATATTTATATTTATTGATTTATTCCAGCAATTGTCTTCCCAAACTGATGTTATAAAATTTTCTAAAGGTTCTTCTTGGGTTGTATAGATAGAAATAACTCTATATTTTTTCTTATTGTTTTCTTTTGTTACGATTATATAGCTTTTTTGAAATTTAAAAGTTTCGTAGTAAAAAGTGTTATCAAAATTTACATCTGTTAGAAACTCTCTATTTGATTCTTTTCCGTCGTCAAATATAATAAAGTTACTGAAAATTAGGAGCATGACATCCATTTTCTTAGTTATACTGTTAGTTGCTGAGTTAAAAGAATCAAAATATGTTGATGATATTATTGTTACATTAGTTTTCTCAAACAAGATAGCGCTGTTTTTTATATCTTTTATCTCCTCTGGCAGTGAATTTATATTTCTAAGTCCTTTTGAATCAAAAAGAATTATCCCTTCTATTGAAATGTCTGTCGATTCTACTTTTGAAGAGTAACTAGAAAATTCTCCTTTAACTTTGTTTCCAGAACAGGAATACATTAAAAAGAACATTGTTAAGAGAAGTATTAACGAAGTGTGTAAATTCTTTAGCATAAAGCACCTCTAGGAAATCTTCGGATTTAGTTTAAAATTTTTTATCATTATGTAATTTGGTTTAAGTGTTTTTATGGTGAATTTGTGAGAATTTTTATATTATACTTATCTAAATTGAATTAAAGTGATGAAGAAAGGAGAAAATACAATGCTAAGGAGGATTTTAAGATTATTTTTGCCTAATTTAACTTTAAGGGGTTTTGTAAAATTTTTGATAATATTCACTATATTGTTTTCAGCATTTATGGGTATTTTTGTAGGTATTTTGATATCGTCATTATATGATTCATCGGCTGTTAAGAATCTTAGGTACATAGCGATACCTGAACCTATGAAGATTTATGACAAAAACGGTAATCTAATATCAGAGCTTTACACTGAAAGGAGGATTCCTGTTTCTTATAGTCAAATATCAAAGGATGTTGTTAATGCCTTTATTGCAGTTGAAGATGAGGATTTCTTTTACCACAGTGGTGTAAGTTTAAAAAGGATAATAAATGCTTTTATAAAGAACTTACTTGCAGGTAAAGTTAGAGAAGGTGCAAGTACAATAACACAGCAGCTTGCTAAGAGGGTTTTTACTTCGGGTGAAAGAAATATATTTAGAAAGATTATAGAAATATGGTATGCTTTACAGATAGAAAAAGAATATTCGAAGCAAGAGATAATGGAAATATACCTAAATCAAATATACTTTGGTTATGGAGCTTATGGAGTTGAAATTGCGTCTCAGATATACTTTGGTAAAAGTTCAAAAGATTTAACAATTGCTGAAGCAGCTTTACTTGCTTCAATTCCTAAAGGCCCTCATTTGTATTCACCTTTTGTGAATATAGAGAATGCTAAAAAGAGGCAATATGTTGTTTTGAAAAGGATGGCGTCTTTGGGATTTATACCTGAAGGTAAGGTTGATGAAATCTATGTTAATTTTTGGAACGATTATATAAATAAAGTTGAATCACTTAAACTTGCTTTAACGGATTATAAACAAGTTGCTCCTTTTTTTGTAGAGTATGTGAGGAGTGTGATCGCAGCTAAATATGGAGATGATGCTGTTTACAAGTCTGGATACAAAGTTTATACTACTCTTGATTTGAGAAAACAAGAAATAGCTGAGAAGTATATCAAAAAGTACAGAGATATTGCTCAAGATATATATGAAAAGAATATTCAAGTTTTGAAAGCTGATAATATAAAGTACCTGGATTTTTTAGGAATAATAAATGAGTTTATTCCAATTCTTGAGGTAAAGACTTCAAGTAGAATAATTAGTTTGAAAAATAATTTACGCAATTTGTACCAAGGAATAATGATTACTGCTGAATTAGTTGGTTTGGAATCTGTTAGATCTGTTATTTTTAGTAACTTACACGATTCTTTGGGGAAGGTAACTAAAGATAAGATAGAGTGTGCTTTGGTTACTATAGATTCTAAGACTGGCTATGTTGAAGCGATGATTGGAGGTAGTGAGTTTTCTCCTTTAAATAGATTTAATAGAGCAATTCAAGCCAAGAGGCAACTTGGATCTACTTTTAAACCGTTTTTATATTCTGCTGGTATTGATTCAAAGTTAATTACGGCTGCTACAGTTTTTGTAGATGAACCTATTGAATATAGGTTTGCAGGTGGTATTTGGTCTCCTAAGAACTACGAAGGAAGTTATATGGGAAAAGTAACGGTTAGAGATGCTATGGCATATTCACTAAATATTGTTAGTGTGAAGATACTTGATAAGATAGGTTTGGGTATACTTAGAAACTATGTTCAGAAATTTTTTGCTTTAAATAAGGAAGAGGTAGATTTGTATATAAATAGTATGGCTTCTGCTTTAGGAACTTTGGAAGTTTCACCGTTGGATCTAGCTGTTGCGGCTACTGTTTTCCCGAGAGGTGGTACCAGGATCGATCCTATTATGATATTGAGAATAGAAGATAAATATGGAAGAGTATTAGAGGATTTTACTAAGAACCTAAAACAAACAAATCAACAGGTTATTTCTCCTCAAACAGCTTTTATAGTAACATCTATGATGAAGGATGTTGTTAATCGTGGTACAGGTGCTTTAATTAGAACCTTAGGTTTCAGAGCAGATGCTGCTGGTAAAACAGGTACTACCTCTTATTGGAGAGATGCTTGGTTTGTTGGTTTTACTGGTGATGGTATGGTTACTTCTATATGGTTTGGTTTCGATAGATCGACTATGTCAATGGGTAGGGGTATGGTAGGTGGAAGATTAGCTGCACCTGTTTTTGCTGAATATTTGAGAGATTATTATGGAAATAATTTACCTCCTGATATTGAAATTCCTTTCTATTCAGGAATAACTTCCGCTGAAATATGTGCTGAGTCAGGCAAATTAGCAACTTCATTTTGTCCAAAAACGAGAGTAGAATATTTCTTGTCAGGTACTGAACCTACTGAAAAATGTGATATACACCTTAAGGGTTATGAGGAAAATTACCAGTATCCTAAAGAATACAAAGAATATCAGAAAAGTGATAAATATTTTATTGAAAAAGATATCAAGAAATATTTGAATTATTAATATTGAATTATCAAAATTTGAGATTATTGTAGATATATACAAGTAATGCTTTTTGAGTATGTAACCTATTCTCAGCTTGATCAAATACTATTGAGTTTGGTGAATCCATAACCTCATCTGTAACTTCTTTACCTCTTTTAGCAGGAAGACAATGCATAAAAAATGTTTCTTTGTTGGTGCTTTTCAATAGTTCCATATTGACTTTGTAGGATTTCATTATATTTTCTTTCTCTTCTATATTATCTTCGAATCCCATGCTTACCCAAACATCTGTATAAATTATGTCTGAACCGTATACTGCTTTCTTTGGATCTTTTTCTATCGTTAACTTAGTTTTACCTTCAGAAAAAGTGTTTATTAATCTTTCAAGTTCTTCAATTAATCCATTAGGACCTGAAAAGCATAATTCCTTGATTTTTAGTTTTGCAAGAATTAAGAAAAGAGATCTGGCTACATTGTTGAAATCTCCTAAATAGGTTAATTTGATATCAAAGTTGCCGAAAAGTTCATATATCGTAAAAGCGTCTGATAATGCTTGACATGGATGTTCTTCATTAGTTAAAGCATTTATAACAGGGTATTTAAAACTTTTGCTTAATTTCTCTACATTAGATTGTTCAAAGGTTCTTATTACTATCCCATGAACATACCTTGATAATACTCTTGCAGTATCCTCTATAGTTTCTCCTCTACCTAACTGTAGTTCACTTGAATTAAGGGTTAAAGGTGTTCCTCCTAACTCACTTATTCCAACAAAAAATGAAACTTTTGTTCTAGTAGAAGGTTTGTCAAAAATCATTGCTATGGTTTTATTATTCAGTAGATTCTTGTACATCAAGCGGTTTTTTTTTAATCTTTTAGATATAGAAAAAATAGAGAAAATTTCTTCTGGAGATATGTCTTTAGAAGATAAAAAATCCTTAATCATAAATCATATTGAGTATAAAATAAAAATGCGGGGTTGACGGGACTTGAACCCGCGACCTCCGGTGTGACAGACCGGCGCTCTAACCAGGCTGAGCTACAACCCCAATAAAGTATTTAATTATTATTAAGAATAATAAAAAAATCTTTCAAGTTAAATATAAAATCTTTGAAGAATTTAATTACTATATTAAGACAAACCTTTCTTAACTTTCTTACTGGAAGCGGTGAAAGCTAAGCCTTCGC
>JBMFQU010000025.1:0-18186 GCA_049968435.1 Brevinematia bacterium
CAATAAGTAAGTTAAGAAACTTCTTTTAGTTCTATGTAGGAGGGCTTCGCCTCCTATGAATACCTCCCCTGAGTTCTACAGAAAGACTTCGTTCTCCTATCAGCACCTCCTTCTAACTATTCCCAAATTCCTAATTTAGCGAAGTAAAAGCATTTACCTTCCAATAAAAAGGTTTATACTTAATTGTTTAAAGAATAATAAGGAAGGTACGAAAATCATTAAAAATATTTTCCAAAACAAAACCAAAATAAGTAGAAAAAACAAGATAAAGTTATTATAATATTTATTATTATGAAAATTTTAAAAGATTGTATAACCATAGTTTTGATTTTAACTTTTAGTTTAGCACTTTTTTCTTGCTTAGGTCCCTTGGCCTATAACTCCTCAAATATTTATTCATCAGACATATACATTGATGAATTCAATAGTTTCAACACTGAAATGTGGGGTAAGGAAAATACATTCTATGGATATTCAGCACTTAAAGAAGAAAATGTCAGTATAAGCAATAATAATTTGGTTCTAAAAATACCAAAGAATACAACTGACGGAGGAGGGATATACTCATTAAAAAAGTTCAGAAAAGGTAATTTTTCAATAGTATTCAATAACCTTACAACAAATGCAGTCCTAGAACTACAAATTTACAATACAGAAAATGCTATAAAGGGTAAAATACTAATATATTTCTCTCAATTAGAAAATACTAATATTATTGAAGCGATAATAGAATCACCAACTACAAATATTCAAGTTTCTAACCTAATTTCAAATATTAACTTTATGATGCTATCAACTTCATATCAAAGCATCGCATTTTCATATGACTATGATAACAAAAATTTGCTTCATTTTTCAGATAGCGGAATACCTGACGAATTCTTTGTAAAAATTCTTTTCTACTTAAATGAATACAATACTGAAATTTATGATAGAAATTCCTATGTAGACTCTTTTAGATACGAGAGGACATACTAGTTTTTTTTCTTTTAACTAGTTCTTTAGCCACTCTAGTAATATTTTTGTAATCAAGACCAAAGTACTCAAGTAACTCATAAGGTTTACCTGAAAAACCAAATACACCATTAACGCCAATAAACTCCATAAGTGTAGGCCTTTTAGAAGATAGGAATCTGGCAATCATACTTCCAAATCCATTAATTACTTGATGTTCTTCTACAACAAGTATAGCTTCCGTTTCTTCAGCCGATTTTAAAACCAACTCTTCGTCAAATGGTTTTATAGTGCTCATATTAATAACTCTAGCACTTATACCTTCTTTCTGAAGTTCCTCTGCAGCCTTTAGAGATTCTGAAACTGTAATACCATAGGATATTATTGTTAAATCTTCACCATTCCTAAAAATCCTACCTTTACCAAATTCAAACTCATCATCTTCCGAAGTCAATATTGGATAAGGAGCCCTACTTAACCTCATGTAAAATGGACCATACTCGTTAGAGATAAACCTAGTTATTTTCTTCGCTTCAATAAAATCAATGGGACAAACTACTCTAAGATTTGGTAAAACTGACATTATAGCTATATCTTCCAAAGATTGAGCAGTTGCACCATCCTCACCCACCGTAACACCCGCGTGAGAAGCACACAACTTAACATTTAAATTATTATAGCAAATCGATATCCTTATAAAATCATAAGCCCTATTTGTTAAAAATACAGCAAAAGAAGTAGCAAAAGTTATAAATCCTTCCTTAGCAAGTCCTGCTGCAACACCTACCATATTTTGTTCAGCAATACCCGTATTATAAAACCTTTCTGGAAATTTAAACTTAAAGTATTCAGCTCTAGTCGAATCTTCTAAATCAGCGGATAAAACTATTATTCTTTCATTCTCGTACCCTAACTTAACTAATTCTTCTCCAAAACCATCTCTAGTAGGTTTAGGTTGAGATTCCATCATACTATTCCCCTCCCCTCAACTCAAACAAAGCTTTCTCAAGTTCCTCTTTATTAGGAGCCTTACCATGAAATGTATGTTTATATTCCATAAAAGAAACGCCCTTACCTTTAACTGTATTTGCAACTATAACCATAGGTTTACCCTTACCCTTGTAATTCGTAAAAGTATCAAGAGCAGAAAATATTTCATCAAAATTATGTCCATCAATCTCTATATAATTCCAACCAAAGGATTCCCACCTGTCCTTAAGAGGTTCTATACTAACTATTTCATTAACAAATCCATTCTCTTGAACTTTATTATAGTCAATTATAGCGCAGAGATTATCAATTTTATGATGAGAAGCAAACATGGCTGCCTCCCAAACACTACCTTCTTGAATCTCACCATCACCAAGTATAACATAAACATTAAAATCTTTCTTTTTATGTCTAGAAGCAAGAGCCATACCTATACCAGCAGACAATCCTTGACCAAGAGAACCTGTATTAAATTCTATACCTGGAACTTCTACACAAACATGACCTTGGAAAATAGAACCAAACCTTCTAAATCCTTTCATTAAATCTTCTTCCGAGAAAAATCCTGCTTTTGCAAGAGTAAGATAAACAACAGGAGTAGCATGACCTTTAGAAATAATAACTCTATCTCTTTCATCCCACAAAGGATTGGTAGGATCATACTTTAATTTATAAAAGTACAAAGACAACATTATCTCAACAAGAGACATAGAACCACCTGGATGACCACTATTTACATTATGAGTCATAATAAGAATCTTCTCTCTAAACTCTTTAGCTAACTTCTTTAGTTCACTGACACTTATCTTACTATTAACCATTAGTAACCTCCAAATTCATATATAAATAGTATGTTATAATAATTATAAAAATCAAAATGAAAATCAATTTTATCTTTGTTCCTCAATGACATAACATTCTATAAAATCACCTTCTTTTATATCAGAGAAATTTTTAAAAGCAATACCGCATTCAAAACCTTCTTTGACCTCACTAACATCATCTTTAAGATGCTTAAGAGATAGAATTTCTCCATCAAAAATTAACTTATTATCCCTATATATTCTGACCTTGGCTTTTCTTTGAATAACCCCACTCTTAACATAGCAACCTGCAACATTACCAACTTCACTTATTCTAAAAACCTTTCTAATTTCAGCAGTACCTAATACCTTTTCAACTAATGTAGGTTCTTTCATTCCTCTTATTTCTTTTTTAACATCTTCGACTATATCATATATTATATTGTACTTTTTTATCTTAACCTTTTCGGTTTCAGCAATTTCTGCTGCTTTAGCACCTACCTTAGTCCTAAAAGCAATTATAGAAGCTTTACCAGCCGAAGCTAACATAATATCACTTTCGCTAACTTGACCAACACCGTAATGTATGACTCTAACTTTAACTTCCTCATTAGAAAGCTTCTCTAAGGCATACTTTATAGCTTCAACACTACCAAATACATCACCTTTAACTATGTATTTAAGCTCCTTAACCCCATCAAACAAATCAACATCTCTCTTTAAAGTCTTTATATTCTCAATCTTTGAATAATATTTTCTTTTCTCAGATATTTCATTAGCTACATCTTCTGAATCAACAACATTAAATTTATCACCAGCTAGTGGTAATTCATCGGCTCCTACAATTTCACCTGGAAGACCTGGCAATATTTCATTAACTTTGTTTCCTTTATCATCAAATATAGCCCTAACTTTGCCTTTCGTAGAACCAACAACAAAGTAATCCCCAACTCTAACAATTCCGTTTTTGACTATAATAGTAAAAACAACACCTCTACCTTGCTCAATTTTACTTTCAATTACAAATCCCACACCTTTTTTGTGATAATCTGCCTTAAGTTCCATAACTTCAGCTTGAAGCAATATAGCCTCAAGGAGTTTATCTATATTAAGCTTTTTTAGAGCAGAAACTTGAACATACATTGTATCTCCACCCCATTCGTCAGGGATAAGTCCAAGATCGCTAAGCTGATTTTTAACTCTATCTGGATTTGCCCCTGGAGCATCAATTTTATTTACAGCAACAATTATTGGGACTTTAGCATCCTTTGCATGATTAAGTGCCTCAAGTGTTTGTTCCTTAACCCCATCATCAGCAGCTACAACTAATACAACTATATCTGTAACCTTAGCTCCTTTGGCTCTCATAGCCGTAAAAGCCTCATGACCAGGTGTATCAATAAAAGTTATCTTTTTACCATTTATTTCAACTACAGAAGCACCTATATGTTGGGTTATACCACCAGTTTCACTCTGAGCAACCCTAGTATTCCTAATAGCATCAAGTAAAGTTGTCTTACCATGATCAACATGACCCATCACTGTAACAACCGGAACTCTCTCTTTAACATAATTGGGATCATCAGGTTCTTCTTGTACAGTTATCTCATCAAAAATAGATTTAACTATAACCCTACAGCCAAATTCTTCAGCAACCAAAGTAGCAGTATCTACATCTATCTTATCATTTATAGTAACTGTAAGACCTAACTTCTGAAGAATATCAATTACTACAGAAGCCTTAACATTCATCTTCTTCGCTAATTCTCCAACAGTTATAACATCGTATATTTCAATCACATCAGGTACCGCAAAAACTTCTTTCTTCTGTTTCTTAACAAATTCAGCATCTAGTTTTGATTCCAAAGACTCTTCATCAAACTCAACTTCTCTATCCTCTTTCTTTATAAATTTACTGGGAACTTTCTTTAACGTTGAAGTTGATAACTTAGGTGATCGAATCTGAGAAGGTCTCTGTTGCCTTTGTTGCTGAGACTTCTGACCAAACTTCTCCTGTAAACTAAACTTACCAAAGGATTTCTGAAAACCCTTTTTCTCTCCTTCCTTAGATTGATTATCTCTCTTATCAAATCTCCTACCTTCTCTCTTATTTTGACCTCCCCATGTACCCGACTCCCTTCTTTTATCATATCTATGATAATCTTTCCTATAATATCTTTTCTCTCCACCTTCTCTAGTTAAATTCCTATTATATACTTTCTTTTCTTCAGAAACTTTCGATATATCTTGAGTAGTAGGTCTTGAATCAGAAGAAACTTCCTCTCTTTCTAAAGATTCAATTTTAGATTCAGAAACTACAGTTTGTACCTTAGGCTCCTCTTTCACTAAAAGATCTTCATCACCTTGTTTAGAAGATGTTTTCTTCTTTATCTTTATTTTGATCTTTTTTTTATCATCTGACATCATTATTCCTCCTCAACCTCAACTTCTATATACTCATTAACTATTTGGTTTATATACGTTACCTCTCCCGGAGTAAACCCTTTTGATTTCAAGGAATTAATATTCTCTATAAGATCACCTATAGTTTTTATACCCTTACTTTTCAATTTATCGATAATCCCTCTATCAAACGGCAAATAGTCAATATAGGTATTTTCATCTACTTCACTTTCCTCAATTATAACGTCTGAAACTTCATCAGTTCCCTGACTAACAGACATAACCTTTACCTCTTTACCTATCATCTGAGAAAAAAGCTTAGCATTTATAGAATTTCTACCAAGCACTGACAAGTTATTTTCAAAAATCTTTAAAATTACTTCGTTAGGTCTATCCTCAACAGAATGAACAGCATACTTACCAAAAACATTCTTTGCAAACTCAAAAAGATCTGGACTCCAAAGCACAACATCTATCTTCTCACCACTAATTTCTCTAGATACACTCAAAATCCTACTTCCACCAACACCTATGCAAGCACCCACTGGATCAACATCTGGATATTTTGAATAAACCGCTACCTTGGATTTTTCTCCCGGTATTCTACCAATAGCTTTAACTTCAACTATGCCTCTACTAACTTCTGGTATATTCTTAAAAAACAATCTCTCAATAAAACTAGGAACAGTCCTTGAAAGAATAAGTCTAGAATCTTTTGTTTTCCTTTTAATCTGATCTTGTTTCCCTTCTTCTGGATCTACAATATCAATCAAAACAGCCTTTATCACATCACCGACTTTGAATAACTTAGTATCTTCCGGCATAGTATGCTCTGAGGGAATAATTCCATCAACTTTCATATTACCTAAGTCTATTATCACTTCAATGTTCCTATTCTTTATGTTACCTATTCTACCCTCTACAATATCTCCTATCTTTGGCTGGAAAATAGATCTAACTTTATCTCTATCCACCTGAGATTTAAGTGATAAAAAGGTACTTTTAACAACTTCCACAGCTTGCCTACTAAGAATATCTGGCTTAAATGGTATTTCAATACTATCTCCAATATTAACATTCCCTTTATACTTCTTAGCTTCTTTCAAGGATATTTCAACAACAGGATTTTTTACATTCTCTACAACTTTCTTTACTACCATGAAATTGGCGGTTTTACCATCTTCGCTAATCTTAAATACAAGATTATCATAGTCATCTCCAAAATGTTTTTTATAACCTGCAAGAATAGATTTATAAATCATCTCGTGGACTGTCTCTTCTGGTAAATCCATCTCCCTTGCTATTTGTTTTATGTTATCAAAAAGCATATCCTTACTTACCTCCAAAATATTTATCTATGTCAAAATAAAGACGAGTATATTCAATATCAGATAAATCAACCCATATTTCTCTTTCACCAATTTTAAACTTAACAACATCACCATCTATACCTAACAAAGTACCAACATTTACTTCCTTAGTTAAATTATAAGATTCAAAATTTTTTATCTTTACTTCAACCTCTTTACCAGAAAAAACATCATACTCTCTTGTATTTCTAAAAACTCTATCCACTCCTGGAGAGCTAACAAGTAAATTATACCTAACGGGTATAAGATTCTCTACATCAAGAGCTCTTGAAATAACATTCGAAACTTTTTCACAATCTTTTATAGATATATCTCTATGCTTTAGATAAATTTCTACTTCAACTACCACACTCTTACCCTTCTTTATGGTAAAATCAACAAGCTCATATCCCATATCCTTGACTATCTTCAAGATTTTAGGATATAAAGCATCCCTAACTACTTGAACATCAAAATATATTTCCTCAGAGGGTACATTCCTCCTAAAAGTTTTTGACATACCTAATTAATTATATACTATACTAAATAATATATTCAAAATGAAGGAGTAATGTTTGAGGAACTATCTTTAGTATTCACACTCACCCTTCAGTTCGTTAGGAAGGATTCCAAACTTCTATCAATACTTTCCTTTAATTAAAAGTTAGAAAAGGTTTTAAATTTTAATGTCTATTATAGACTTAAAATTACTTTCTAGAAAATTCTTTCAGTATTCCCACCCAAACCGCCCTATAGTGCGTTAAGAGGGTTCCACTCTTTTATCAAGATCTCCCTTTGGTTCATTAGAAAGACCTTAATCATATTAGGTACCTTCTAGAAGTAAGAGAATATAGAAAGTTCACTCCTAATAGAAGGGAGGAATTTTAAGAAACTCCTTTTTGTTCCCCACCCACCCTTTAGCTTCAACAGGAGGACTTCGTCCTCCTAGTAATACCTCCTTAATCATTCCAGATTAAGCTTCGCCTTCACTACTTCCAATTATAAAGATTAGAAAGCACAATAAAATAAAACTTAACTTTGTTAGTTCAGTTAGAAGGTAAAATATCCACTTCTCCTAATAGAGGTTAGTAATTTCAGAAAGCTCTTTTTGCTTCCCACACACCCTTTAGTTCTATGTAGAATACACCCTAAATTCCTCAGGAAGACTTCGTTCTCCTTTCGAAATCTTTCATCAGGATAAAGCATAAAAGAATACAAGGAGTAAAGATTTCATTTTTTATATTACGAATTTCAAGTTTTGAATCATCAACTATAGTAACTGCATCTTTTTAATCTCTTTAAGTAATTTTCAAAAACATATATATACATTATTTATAATTATAGTTATGGATCTAAGAAATTTAGAAAAAATAGATGACAACGAATGGGTATTCAGAAAGAAAGACAAGATGAATACTGATATAAGGTTATTTGGCTTAAAGGAAATATTGCAAAGTATGGATGAAGCTGTACTTACTCAAGCTATAAATGTAGCTCACTTACCAGGAATTGTAGGAGATGTCATAGTACTGCCTGATGCTCACTGGGGATATGGGTTTCCAATAGGATCTGTTGCAGGATTCAATGAAGAGGAAGGAGTTTTTACTGTAGGAGGAGTAGGATTTGATATAAATTGCGGAGTAAGAACAATAAAAACGAATCTAAACATAAATAAAGTATCAAGGAATGACTTAGAAAAACTAGCAAAGAAATTATTTGAAAATATACCTGCAGGATTAGGCAGAGATGGTGATATAAAGTTATCTAAAAAAGAACTTTTCAAAGTAGCAACAGAAGGGGTAAAGTGGTGTTTAGAAAACGGTTATGCAGAAGAGGAAGATATCGAAAACATAGAAGAAAATGGAACAATAGAAGGTGCTATACCAGATTACATAAGCCAAGAAGCCATAGAAAGAGAAAAGGGACAATTAGGTACATTAGGTTCAGGCAACCATTACCTAGAAGTACAGGTAGTAGAAGAAATATACAATCAAAGCATTGCTGAGAAATTTGGACTTTTCAAAGATCAACTAGTCATAACAATACATTGTGGTTCAAGAGGTTTTGGACATCAAATAAACACAGATTTCATACGCATCTTTTCAAACGCGGTCGAAAAATACAAAATTCCAATAAACGAAAAAGAGCTAGTATGTGCCCCAATATCATCAAAAGAAGGGAAAATGTATTTAGGAGCAGTAAAATGTGCAATAAATTACGCTTTTGCAAATAGGCAAGTTATAACCCACCTTGTAAGGAAAACCTTCAAAAAAATATTTAGAGAGGTAAAACTAGAAATTCTTTACGATGTAGGCCATAATACCGTAAAAGAAGAAGTACATGTAATAGATGGTAGAAAACGAAAAGTGTATGTTCATAGAAAAGGAAGCACAAGAGGGTTTGGACCTAACTCAATCGGTATACCTCATAAATACATTGAAGTAGGACAACCTGTAATAGTTGGAGGATCTATGGGGACACCTTCTTACATATTATGTGGTACAGAAGTAGCAGAAGTAAAGACACTAGGTTCAACAATACATGGAGCAGGAAGATCATTATCAAGAAATCAAGCAAAAAAGAATTTTTCCTACGAAAAAATTACAAAACAACTAGAAAGCAAAGGTATAATCCTAATTTCAGCATCGAAAGGAGGCATCGTAGAAGAGGCACCTCAAGCATATAAAAACATAGAAACTATAATAGAATCAATATCTCAATCAGGTATATCCAAAAAGATCGCTAAATTAAGACCAGTTGTAAATATAAAAGGTTAAGACTTCTCTTTGTCAACTAATATTTTAGCTACAATTTCCTCTCCTATCTTGCCAGCAACATAATTTATACTTTCTTCACTCTTATATTTCCCAGACTCTATAAATTTCTTACCTCTTTCAACAGCTTCAGGCCTTATATCAGGTATACCTTTAATTATGTTCAAAGCAGTATCTTCTATTTTCTTCTTTTCAAGAATTTGTTTAGCAGAATCAGATATAGACACTTCATCCTTTTTGTTAATATTATTATCTACACTCTTTTCAACTTTATTAACACTACTTTTATTAGGTTTTATTGGTTCAGAACCACCTACACCTCTTATAATCATATCCTACCTCTCGGTTTAATTATCGGATTTATTATAAAAATCATTAAATTATTTATAAAATTTAATTTCCTTCCTATAAGAAGAATAATTTTTCAAAACATCTAAGGCTTTCTTTATATAATCATCATCTAGATCGAAAAGAGGTATTCCAGGTATTTCTCTTTTAGCAAGCATTTTAATTATTCTTTTGTCAAGACTAATTCCTTTTGATTGTAATAGCTTGTAAATATTATCAACGTCTTGATCAGTAAGTTCTGTTTTATTTTTCATATAATCCTTTATATATCCTTCCTTATCGACTTTGATTATAAGAGATTCAGTATCCTTATCAATCTTAAATGTATCAACTTCAACATCGGGAGTTATACCAACCTTATCAGGTGTCCTACCTGAAGGTAGGTAATATCTTGCAATAGTTATTCTCACACCTGAACCATCGGGTAATTTAGTTACAGTCTGAACAGATCCTTTACCAAAACTTTTAGTTCCAACTATAACTGCTCTATGTGTATCTTGTAAGACACCCGAAAATATTTCTGCTGCTGAAGCTGAACCTTCATTTATCAACACAACAATTGGAATATTCAATGGTATAATAGGTGACCTACCACTAGCAAAAGTTTTTGAATTACTATCTGGAACCCTACCTCTAGTTTCGAGAATCAATCCCTCCGGTATAATAAAATCAAGAATCCTTAAAACTTCATCAAGCAATCCCCCAGGGTTATACCTAAGATCTAGGATAATCCCTTTAACCTTATTTGGACTTTCAGATAACTCATCCACAGCTTTTTTGAAAGAATCAAAAGTAGTGCTCGAAAATTGAAGTAGCTTTATATAAGCAATACCATCCTTCTCTGAAATCCAACCCCATTTGACTGTAGGTATATTTATTATCTCTCTAGTCAAAACTTTATCAAATACTTCATCACCTCTCTTTATAGTGATCTTTACTTTTGTACCGGGATTACCTCTTAGAAGACTTACAGCTTTATCTACAGGCATACCTTTAGTAGACTGATCTTCTATTTTTACTATATAATCGCCAGGTTTTATACCAGCTCTAAAAGCAGGAGTGCCTTCTATTGGAGAAACAACATAAATATAATCATCCTTTGAAGAAATATGTATCCCTAAACCACCAAATTTACCAGAAGTTTCAACACTAAGTTCTTTAAAATCTTCTTCACTCAAAAAAGCAGTATGAGGATCCCCTAAGCTTTCAAGCATCCCCTTTATAGCACCTTGAAAAAGTTTTTTATCGTCCACCTTTTCCTCATCTACATAGTTCTTCTTAATTAAATTATAAACTTGGTTAAAAACTTCATAATAGTAATAGTAATCATCAGTATCACTGGCTTTAATATAATCTCTCTGTGAAAATTCTTTTTTCTGTCCAAATGTTGGAGCGTAAAAAGCAAGAATTACACAGAGAATTAAAATTAAAATAATCCCAAAAAACAAAATAGGATATTTCCTCATAAATCTCATCACCCTCTTAAACATTATCTATTCTTTAATAATATAAAATACTAAAAGGCAAATTACAAGAAAAACTAGAAATAATAAAAAGTAGTACCACAAAAACTAATAGAAGAACTAAAAAGCATATTATAATCACATTTTCAAAGGGGCAAAAACTCCTTTAAATTAATTTTATTAAAAACTTAGTTTTAGTTAAAGTTATTTGTTGTATTATAAAGAACATTACCAAACGATGAACTATGATGTAGGATAAAAGACGCAACCTTAATTCCAAAAAGCAATATATTAGCAAGATATAAGAAATTTTTAACTCTTTTAACTCTCTTATTTAGTATTAAAAAGCAATTTAAAATTTCTATAAGAAAATCATTTATCTTCTGATAGAATCACTTCTTAAAAATTCACTAAAGATTCTCTATAACATCTTTCATTTCCTGAATCATCTTAGTAAATTGCTTTTTCTTCTCCTTTTCTTCCTCAACAATTTCTTGTGGTGCCTTCTCAATGAAAAGAGAATTTGAAAGTTTAGAATCAATACCCTTTAAAACGCTTTCAAGTTTGGCTATCTCTTTCTGAATTCTATCTTTCTCCTTTTGGACATCAACAAGATTAGAGACAGGAACCATTATAGAAACAAATCTACCAACAGCACCTGCTTCTCCTTTTACCTTATTAACTTTACCAACTTCCAAAATTTTATTAACCTTAGCTAATTTTTTAACAATGCCAATAAAAATATCCTGGGAAAACATCTTCTTTATCTTATCATCATACTCTGAAAGGTTTATATTTATTTTAACATCCACTTCATCTGATGGTTTTATATTCAGTATTCCTCTTATCTGTCTTATGTAATAAACAACCTCTTCCAAAATTTCAAAAGTATTTTCAGCATCTTCGTTGCTAAGAGAAGGATCAAACACTGGATAAGATGAAATAACTAAATAATCCTTACCTTTATACTTCTCTGGAAGTTCTTTATATATTCTTTCTGAGATGAAAGGCATAATAGGATGAATAAGTTTCAAAAACCCTGATAGTACTCCAAGCAAAACTGAAATAGTAGTATCTTTTTCTTCAGTATTTAACTTAACTTTAGATATCTCAATATACCAATCACAGAAATTATCCCAGAAAAATTCCTGTAGAGCAATAGCAACATCACTCAATCTATACTCTTCAAACATATTATGAACTTTCTTTACAGTGGTATTATAAAGAGATATGATCCATCTATCAGTTATATCAATGTCCATTTTAACGACTTCGTTAAGAGAATAAAGTTTAACTTCTTCCTTTCTGTTTTCGTAATTTGAAAGAACAAATCTAGAAGCGTTCCATATCTTATTAGCAAATCTACTACCTATCTTAAACTTCTCCATGGATAACCTTAGATTTTGTCCCGTAGGTGCAAGAAAAACAGAAGTATATCTAAGAGAATCAGCTCCATATTCTTTAACAACATCAAGAGGATCAATACCATTACCTAAGGACTTGCTCATCTTTAGACCTTTCTCATCAAGCACTGCACCATGTAAGTAAATGTCTCTAAAAGGTTTCTTATCCAAAAAAGCAAAACCTGCTATTATCATCCTAGCAACCCAGAAAAACAAAATATCAGCACCAGTAACCAGTAAATCTGTAGGATAATACCTTTTTAAATCTTCAGTTTCATTTGGCCAACCTAAGGTAGAAAATGGCCATAACCAAGAAGAAAACCATGTATCAAGAACATCGTTATCTCTAATTAAGTTTGCACTACCCGTCTTTTTATCTCTTATAGCAAATGTATATTTTTCTCCTACTTTCCTTAAAAAACCTTTATCTCCTCTCTCAAGGTTTTCTTCAAAGTAATAACCCAGCTTATCAGCATCATCAAGGATAGAAAGATCATCTACACTGGAAATTTTATCTTTATGGATCTCTAAATAAACTTCTTTTGTTGTTCTTTTTACTTCTTTATTAGCGTCAACTATCGAATCACTTTTTAAAACTTCAACTACCTCCTGAGGAGTAAAACTTTCACCTATCCTACTTGAGACCCACATATCAAAAAGTATGTAAAAAACAATAGGATATCTACCTTTATCTTTAAAATCATCATACTCAAAAACATTTGGATCACCACCTTCAGAATACCAAACTGGTATTCTATGACCCCACCAAATCTGCCTTGAGATACACCAATCTTTAACATTATAAAGCCAATTTAGATAAACTTTTTTCCATCTCTCAGGGAAAAATCTAATTTCTCCCCTTTCAGCAACTTCTATAGCCTTGTGTGCTAGTGGTTTCATCTTAACAAACCACTGTTTTGAAACCTTAGGCTCAATAACAGTATCACATCTATAACAATGACCAACAGCATGCTTGTAAGGTTCAATTTTCTCAAGTAATCCCATTTCCTCTAAATCCTTGACAATCACTTTCCTTGCCTCAAATCTATCTAAACCTCTATATTTTTCTGGCACATTTTCATTCAAAGTAGCATTATCATTAAATATATTAACAATTGGCAAATTGTACTTCTTACCAATTTCAAAGTCATTTGGATCATGACCAGGAGTAATTTTTAAGCATCCCGTACCAAATTCCATATCAACATACTCATCAGCTATAACAGGTATTTCCCTATTAACAAGAGGAAGAATCACTTTTCTACCTATTATATGCTTATATCTTTCGTCATTCGGATTAACAGCGACAGCCGTATCACCAAGCATAGTTTCAGGTCTAGTTGTAGCAACAACCACAAAATCCTCACCATCAGCAAGAGGATATTTTATGTACCAAATATTACTAGACTTCTCTTTGTGTTCAACTTCATCATCAGCAAGAGCTGTTCCACATCTAGGACACCAGTTTATTATATACTCTCCTCTATATATAAGCCCTCTTTTATAAAGAGAAACAAAGGAAAACAAAACCGCTCTAGAGAGTCCTTCATCCATAGTAAACCTTTCATATCTCCAATCACAGGAAGCACCTATTCTCTTTAATTGCTTTATAATTGTAGAACCGTGCTCTTCTTTCCATTTCCAAACTTCTTTTACAAACTGCTCCCTACCCAAATCAAATCTTGTTTTACCTTGTTTAGCAAGCTTTTTCTCAACAACATTCTGAGTAGCAATACCTGCGTGATCAGTTCCTGGTACCCACAAGGTATCATAACCACACATCCTCTTGTATCTAACAACAACATCTTGAATAGTATTATTAAGTCCATGTCCCATATGAAGAACACTAGTTACATTAGGTGGGGGTATAACTATAGAAAACTTTTCACCATGCCATTTAGCATTATAAAGGCCCTTTTCCAAATATTCTTTAATTATATCTTCTTCAAAATTCTGCGGATCGTACTTTTCTTCTAACATAAAACCCCCTTAAGGATTGATAAATTATAAATATTCAATAGCCGTTTTTTAAACCTTCAGAATAAAGTTTTTGAAACCTTCTTTTTGTTCCGCACCCAACCTACCCTTAATCGTCCATAGGAGGCTTCGTCTTCAATCAAAACTACTTAAATACACTTAATAAACATTTTGAATGAACATTTATACCTTAATTATACTATAATTACTTAACCAAGGAGAAAATAAAATGAAAGCCAAAGTTACAGTTGTTGGAGCAGGTAATGTTGGAGCTGTCGTTGCCAACATGATAGCGATAAAAGGTTATGCAGACATATCACTTATAGATATAAACGAAGACTTAGCTAAGGGGAAAAGCATTGACATTTCTCAACAATGTGCATTACTAAACTCAGACTCAAAAGTAATAGGTAGCAATGATTACTCAATTACAGAAAACTCTGATATAACGGTAATAACAGCAGGTTTCCCAAGAAAACCTGGCATGAAAAGAGAAGAACTTATTGAAACTAATTCAAAAATAGTAAAAGAAATTGTAGAAAAAATAAAGCTATATTCTCCTAGCACAATCTTTATAGTTGTTACAAATCCTGTTGATACAATTTCTTATTTAACATACAAAGTATCAGGACTTGAAAGAGAAAAAGTAATAGGAATGGGTGGAGTACTTGACACAGCCAGATTCAAATATTACATAAAACAAAAATTAAATGTATCTTATAATAGCATAAATGCAGTAGTACTAGGTGGGCATGGTGATGAAATGGTGCCTGCAGTATCCTTAACAAATGTAGCAGGAAAACCATTAAAAGAACTACTATCACAAGAAGAAATAGATGAGATTGTCAATAAAACTAGAAATGGTGGTGCAGAAATAGTTAACTTATTAAAAACAGGGTCTGCTTATTACGCCCCAGGAATAGCAGTAGTAAAAATGATTGAAAGCATACTTTTTGACAAAAATGAAATCTTACCATGCTCAGTCTTTTGTAAAGGCGAATACGGAATAAACGAACTATTCTTTGGTCTACCTGTAAAGCTCAATAGGAATGGTATAAATGAAATAGTTGAAATAACACTGACAGAAGAAGAAAGAAATTTATTAAAAAAATCCGTAGAAAGCGTAAAAATAACACACGAAATAGTAAACAAGATTATCTAAGAATACCAATCCTATTAGGTGGCCAGAAAGTAAAAATGCCTTTACCTATTATCAGTTTTTTAGGTACCAATCCCCAATATCTACTATCGCTACTTTCATCTCTATTATCTCCCATAACAAAATAGTACCCCTCAGGTATCTTATTTCCTTTTAAAGAAGACTTTATCCTATCAAGATCTTCTCTAAAAAATTCAAGATTAGGCAAAAGATTTTCAGGCACACCTCTTGAAGACATAATTAACCTACTTTGCAGATCATAGAGATAATAAAGATTAGAAATTGAAAAAGTTCTCAAAATACCATCGTCAAAAAGCACTTCACTCCTAAAACGCACTATCCAATTACTTTCTTTGTAATAACTCCAACCATCCTCTTTTGATACAAACTCTCTATTAATTTTATTACCATTTATGTATAACTCGTTACTAACAATGTCAATACTATCACCAGGAAGGCCTATAACTCTTTTAACAAAATACTTAGGTTCATTATCAACATTTATAACTGAAAAGGTAAGTAAAGTTATCAATTCTCTTACCAAACCTGGAGATCTATAAGTAGGATTTTTAAAAACTATAATATCACCACGCTGAGGGTCATAAAATCCAGGCGTTTTGAAATCTAAAATAGGAAAGTTAATACCATAAGTTGGTTTCAAAACAATAATCCTATCACCAATCATTATCGTAGGTATCATCGATCCCGTAGGAATAGCAAAAGCCTCAACTAAAAGTAGCCTTATAACAAAAGCTATCAAATAAGCTTCACCTATAACCCGTAGATTCTCAATAACAACCTCTTTAAAACTCTTCTTAACCTTTGCTTTCTTACCCATAACAACCTCAATTGAACTTTAATTTTAAACTTCATATTTAAGTAAAATCAAAATACCAAGAAAATGTTTAAAAGAATTTCAAGCAATACTTAAACGAGAAAAGTTGTAATCTTAGATAAAAAAAATTAAAATTCAGCTATGAAAAAATCATTACTAGTAATAGCCTCATTAATTTTAGTAATTCTAATTAAGGGATGTATTAGTCAAAAGTTAGATAAGATATTGGTATTTAACCCAACGATTCTGAATGAATATGACTTTTCTAGATTAAAAGTTCCTTCCTCAAATTGGACATTCCTCTGGATAACAAACCAAGATAATTCAACCTGTGCAATAAAAATCGAAAGGAAGATAGGAGTAAACGATAGTTTAAGTAACATCTGGGTTTTATTCTGCCATGGAAACACTGCAACACTTGATGTAGCACCTGTTAATTTTGGAAATTTATTCTATGAACTGGGAATAAACTTTTTTGCAATGGAATATAGAGGATTTGGAATAATATCAAACTTTACTCCTTCTGAAGACTCAACATACGAAGATGCTGAAAACGCTTTAAACTATCTAGTAAATACTTTAGGTGTACCTAAAAGTAATATAGTCATAATGGGGCATTCCTTAGGAGGAGGTGTTGCAACAGAGATAGCAAAAAGACATAACCTTAGAGGTTTAATATTAGTTTCAACTTTTACGAAAATAAGAAACGCAGGTGAAATGGTAACAACCTACGCCATACCATCTGAACCATACATAAACTCAGTTTATGATAATCTTTCAAAGATAGATCAAGTAGGTGAACCAATTTTATTTATTCATGGTAAGGCGGATACCACACTGAGCTTCGAATTTTCAAAGCAACTTTACGAAAAAGCAAAAGAACCAAAGTACTATTTATGGATAGATAACTGTAACCACTCAAGTGATGAGATAATAAACAAAGGCGGACAGCAACTGAAAGACGCCATTATTAATTTCATCTCAGGACTATAACCTAAGAGTATTCTTTACGAATTTGACAAATTCTCTATATTCATTAGTATCATAAGTTTTTAAAGAATTAACAAAAAACTCCGGAAGTTTGGTAATCTTTCTAGTTATCTTATCAAGGCAAACCAAGTCTGATACCCCCACACAAACAAGTTCTCTTTTATCTTGAATAGATCTAAATATCTTATAACCTATACTAACCTTAGTTTTAGTAAATTCTATCAAACCACTTTGTACTACAATTTCATCATCATAAAATGACGGATTAATAAACTTGGCAGCAGTATATGCAACGGGCAAAAGAAAACCTTTTTCTTCAATCTCTTTGTAAGATATTCCACACTCCTTTATAAGTGAAGTTCTACCTACCTCCATCCAAACAAAATAATTTGCATAATAAACTATTCCCATCTGATCAGTTTCAGAGTACCTAACCCTCAAAGTAGTTTCATGTATCATAATTTCATCATTTTGAATGATAGTTTCTAAATCCTGCCAAAAATCAAATAATAATTTCATATTTCCATTATCACCTCTTCTAAAAGTAAGAAAAGGTAATAGCTTTACTCCTAACATACATAGGAATTTTAGGAAACTTTCTTGTTTTTCAACCACCCTTAAGATTCAACAGTAGGACTTCGTCCTCCTAATACCTACTATTAGAGAGATCAGAAAGTAAAAATTTACCTCTCCTAATAGAAGTTAGGAATTTTAGTGAACCCCTTTTTGTTCCCCACC
>JBMFQU010000026.1:0-17694 GCA_049968435.1 Brevinematia bacterium
GCCCTATAGTTCTATGTAGGAGGGCTACGCCCTCCTATTAGTACCACCTTCTAGTTCTTTACGAAAGTTATAACCTTCTTATTATGTTATCCTTTTAGAAGTAAGGGAATATAGAATCTTTACTCCTAATAGAATTTAAAAAACTTTTTAGTCCCATCCTCCCTATTAGATTAGTGAAGGCTTCGCCTCCTTTTAATACCTCCTATTTAGAAAGAGTAGAATTAGAAGGTTAGAAGTTGTTTTTAGCATTTTTACTTTAATTGTTTAGAATAGGTGATATAAGATTTTCAAACAATCTTATTAAACAAAAAATTAAACCAAATACCTTTAGTATTATTTTGAGAAAAACGGAATAATTATAGTAAAATATAACTATGAATCCTTTGGAAATTATCAACATAAATGATTTTACAATTGTAAAGGCTATCAATACCTTAACAATATTTGACACAGAGAACTTATCTAACCCACTACCTGAAATTCCAGAAAATACAAAAGGAGTAATAATTGATCTTTCTAAGACAGAAGAAATTGATTCTTTTGGTATAAGTATAATAGTTAGATTAATATCTTTGTGCAAATCCAATAACAAAAAATGCGGAGTAGTAGTAAGTAACAATAAAGTATTATATATACTAAAAATAGATAGACTAGACAAAATACTACCATTGTACAAATCCATTGAGGAAGCATTAGAAAACTTAAAGAATAACTAAATAGATAGCAAAAACTTAGAGATCCTATCAATACTTCCCCTGCCTTCAATCATAGACATACCTATCTTACCTCTTCTCGTACGTTCATCTTCGTTTAAAAATAAAAAAGCAATTTCATCAGAGATATCAGATATGTTAAACCTATCAAAAAGCTTCAAATTATTTCCCAAAAGAAGTTTCTGACGATTAAACCAACTTCTACTAATACCAATACTAGGATCAAAAAACATTATAGTGGGTTTACCAAAAGCAGCAGCTTGCTCAGTAGCGGTACCTGAAGTACTTAAAACAACATCACTTACATTAAGCATATCTCCAAACATTCCTTTCCCCGCAACAACTTCTATCAAATTCTTTTTTAGCACAAACTTATTACTTTCTTCAAAAATAAACCATCTATGCTTAATCAAAACATCCTTTATCTTATTCAAATCTAACATATTAGCAATAGGCCATAAAACATTAAAGAAGCCATATTTCTCAAATAAGCTTTCAACAACATAAAGCATCTTTACGATGATTTTATAAGCAAAATCTCTACTTCCTGGTAGAAGTAGAAGAGTTTTAAGTCGAGGATCCCTTCTAAAGTCTACTCCCTTTACTTCAACAGAATCTACCATTGGATTACCTAAATAGACTGACTGAACACCATACTTTTTAAACACTTCTCCCGTATATCTGTCTCTAGGCAAAAAATAATCCACATTCTTCTTTATAAAATACTTTTCAAACCAATAATGCCTCTCAGAAATTTCACTTTTGTATATTGACATAAATATGGTTTTAACCTTAAATCGCAATTTTGACTTTACAAGCATTAAAAGAAAAGGATCACCTACTATAAACACTTTCTCACTTCTAGGTGAGGTTTTTATAGAATGGATATACCTAAATAATTCTCCTACAGAACCACTTAACAAATCTAAGAGAAAATTCGGTAAAGACCTTGTAGTTAAACCCCCACTACCATAATTTCTTGGCACAAAGCCTAAAAACTTAGAACTGATTTGAGAAACATCACCTATAAGGGGATATAACTTAACATCTACCAAACCAACAAGTTTATTTAAAATACTTTTAGCGATTTCCGTTTCACCAAATCCGTTAGAGAAGATAAGGATCATCAAAGTACCTTAAATACAATCATAGTTTCATCATCATGCTGTGGAGCTCCTGCAACAAAGTTATTAACATCTTCTAAAATCTTTTCGCTGATCTCTTTTGAAGATAGTTCATGGTTTTTGTATATAACATTCTTTAATCTGTCAAGACCATATAGATCATGTGCTTCATTCATAGCCTCAGTAATACCATCAGTATATAAAACGCCAATATCACCTTTATCGAGTATTACAAAATCCTGACCATAATCAACATCAGGCATTATACCTACAGGCATCCCTTCTGTATCTAATAATTCAAACTCTTTTGTTTTATTTCTAAACAAAAGTAAAGGCCCATGTCCAGCATTGGAGTAATTTAATATCTTTCTTTCGGCATCAAGCACACAATAAAAAGCAGTAGCATATCTATCCTCAACAATATCACCACTCAAAGAATTGTTTAACTGAGACATTATCAAATTAGCGTCCTTTTCCAAGGAAGCAATTGTCCTAGTTATACTTCTTATCATAACCATTATAAGTGCAGCCGGAACACCTTTACCTGCAACATCAGCAATAATTATACCTACTTTATCAGGTCCAAATTTTATATAATCAAAATAATCTCCTCCAACACCTTTTGCAGGTATTGAAAATCCATACATATCAAGTCTCTCAGTTGATGGAAATTTTCTAGGCAAAAGGCTCATCTGAATTTCACTTGCAATACTTATATCTCTTTCTGCTTGCTTTTTCTCAACTATCTCTCTATACATCTCAAATTGTCTTATAGTTATTGCAGCTTGATCAGCAAGAGTCAAGATCAAAGATAAATCGCTTTGCGTATGGGAAACTCCAGTAGATTTATTTAAAACAGCTAAAACTCCCATAATATTATCTTGTACCTTAAGAGGAGCAACAATAACAGATTTTATGTCAGCTATACCTTTGGCAGTTTGCAATACTCTAGGATCATCCTCCGCATCTTTTATAAAAAGAGGTTCTCCAGTAGCAGCAGGAATACCAATGTAAGTTTCACCTACGGAAATCTTAGTTGACTTAAATATATCAACAATTTGAGATTCCTTCAAAACAACAGATTGATCAACCTTTATAGGTTTCACAGGTGGGAAAAGCCCTTTTACATACCTAACACTTAAAGTATTACCTGTTGGATCTTTCAAGAGTATCGCCGATGCCTTTGACATAGTACCTTCTATAGCTGCATCGACTATCCTAGCCAATATCTTGTCCATCTCTAACTCTACGGATAAAGTATCACTTATATCCCTCATAAGCTCAATTATTAAAGATTTTTCTTTTTCAAGATCCTGTATTCTGAAATCCATGTCCATTATATCAGCTCTAAATATAGAATAAGTAGTAACAACCAATAATATAAGAGCTATCAATTCAATTAAATAATACCCTACTCCTCCAACAGCATGAATAAACACAATTGAAGAAAATAAATAAAGCGTACCAAATGCGACAGCTGAGGAAATGTACAAAGATTTAGACACATACAAGTGAGGTAACATCTGAGCAGTAAAACCATATATTCTAGCTACATAAAATATAGCCAATGACAATATTAAAACCTTCCATAATCCATATATCCAAGCGTTCTTAACTAGAAAACCAACAAAACTCTCCGTAAAAACAACTTGAGTATCATTGTTTGCTATATTAGTAACAACTCTAAAAACATCCTTCGTAAAATAAAAAACAACACCAACTAATCCAAGTAAAACTAATATGTTAATAATCAATGTTATGATATTAATAACATTACCATTCTTCTTCAGAGAACCTATCATGAAAAGGAAGGTATATGAAAGCGATAAAACAAAAATAAGCTCGAAAATATGCCAAATAAAGTATCTTAACTCAAATAAATTTTCGTTAGTTAAAACTTTCGTAGCAGCACCAGTAGTTGGATCCTTAATTATTGTGTAATTTACACTGTACAAGTCAATACCAATATAAACAAGTTCCTTCAGTAGAAAAATACCAAAAATTATACCTAAAAATAAAAACTCTCTATTTCTATTTCTCTGAAATTCCAAAAACATGAAGAGAGATAACATTAGAGATATGAAAATTTTAGAAACCTGAAAGAAATCTAACCCCATTCTTACCTCCTAGAAAGACCTTTATAAATTATCGTAATTTCAAACAAATAATTACAAATATTCAAAAACATTATTAATATTATTAAAAATAAGTTTCTTACTTTCAATTGTTTTAAAAAATTCTTCTAGAAATCGACTTTATTTACTTACTAAATTATTTTTCACCAAATTAACAAAAAATTATTTGGAAACCTTAATTAGAATTAATGCAAAAGCAGGAGCACCAATTAATCCAGTTATAACACCTAAGGGCAGTTCATACGGGCTAACAACAACTTTAGTAAAAACAAAACAAACAATCAAAAACACACCACCCAAAAGAGAAGAAAGAATTAAACCATGTTTAGTATCAAAAAAACTAAATTTGTAAAATACTAAATTCACAATATTAGGTACTATAAACCCAAGGAAACCAATTACTCCCGTTAGTGAAACAGAAATAGAAGATAGAATTATAGCAAAGACTAAAAAAATGCTTCTCCATACTTTAACACTAACACCCAAAACATGAGCATCTAAATCACCTAATGAAATTATATCAAGCTTTTTAGAGAACAAAACAACAATCAACAAAACCAAAACTACTAAAACGATATCAAAAAACAGCAAATCCCAATTTACATACCCTACACTACCAGAAAGAAACAAAAAAGTACTATGAATATCATAAGGATTAGAAATAGATTGCACCAAAACAATCAAACCAGAAAGAAAAGAGTTTAAAATTACACCAAATATAACTACTCTAAGAGTATCCTTAGACTTCAAAGAGACAATAATAAGAATACTACCTACAAATATACCAAACAGAAAAGAAAAACTATACCTTAGTAGAGAGAAATTAACTAACGATAAACTTAATAAATTAAGTATAGTAATACCTAAAGCACTACCAGATAAGACTCCCGTTATACCAGGATCAACTAAATAATTTCTCAAAACTCTCTGAAGTATAAACCCAGATAAGGATAAAGCAAGACCAGAAATCAGAACTGATAAACTTTGTGTTAATCTAATATTCAAAATGTTAGCTATAACACTATCTCTAAACTCCGGTAAAAGCAAATATCGAAATAAACTAACATTCGTTGTGCCAACCTCTAAAGACAAAAAGAAAAGAAAAACTAACAAAAGAGAAATTAAAAAATACAAAACGAAAATCCTTACAATAGACATATTGAACAAATTCTAACTGATAGTAGTTATCAAGTAAAATTTTGTAATTCTTGACTAAAAAAATTACAATATATTTTAAGTTAAAATTAAGTTGGAAAATATATCAAATAATTATAATATCTTAATTAAAGGTCTATTGAAATGAAAGAGAAAAATGAAATATTTAATTCACTTTTTGAAAAAGTAATAGAAATAGTTAGTAGTGAAAGCAGTACAAATGATAAGTTGATTAGCATATGTGAATTGCTTACAAAAAACATACCTTACTACAATTGGGTAGGTTTTTACCTCGTAGATAAATCTAAAAATAGGCAGCTGATATTAGGACCTTTCGTAGGAGAACCAACAGAACATGTAATAATTCCTTTTGGAAAAGGAATATGTGGTCAGGCAGTGGAAAAAAAAAGCAACAATTATAGTGCAAGATGTATCAAAAGAGACAAATTACCTATCGTGTAGTCCAAAAGTCAAATCAGAAATAGTAATACCTATTTTCAAAAATGGTGGAATTATAGGAGAACTTGATATAGATTCACATTCTTTATCACCTTTTACAGAAAAAGATAGATCATTCCTTGAGAATATATGCAAAATTGTATCTGAGATACTCTAATTAGAAAAGAAACTAAAAATCCTTGTTCTAACATTAAATAAACACAACCAATGGTAATTACTAAAAAAATTTTGAGTAAGCAAAGAATAAATGGTTTAATGGTATAAAAATATAAAAGTTAGTAAAACATATTCAGTTTTTTATAATTTTTTGAATGAGTAAATGATAATGATAACAAAAGCAAGGATATTTTTGGAAGGATTTATGAGTATTTTTTGGAAATTTACAGAATCAGAAGATAGAAAAGGTAGTAAATTTTACACACTTCGTTCCTTAACAAAGTTCATAGTGGATTAGATACTAGGAATGGAGAATTTTTGATCCTGAATATGGTTCAGATGGATTTTTGTTACAGCGTCATAAAATGCTTGAAAGAGAAGGTATAGATAAGATGAAATTGCCTATTTATGGGCAAGAATCAAAGGAGTTTGTATGGAAGATGTGCAAAATGAATTTGGCAATAAGAGGTACAGAAGAAGATATACGATGATGATATTCTTATCATGATGATAAATTTTTTGACTTAAGATCTTATTATTTTTTCAAATATAAAATGAAATTCTGCTTGGAAACTGAATTTAATGAAACAAAGATTGGATAAATATAAATAAGTAGTTTAAAATTACCAAAAGGAGGATAAGATGAGAGAGAAAATTAGACAAGTAATCTCTAAAATACTTCAAGAAAACAAAATCGAAAGTTTTAAAATAATTCTTTTCGGTTCAAGGGCAAGGGGAGATTATAAGGATGATAGCGATTGGGATTTACTCATCATAGTGGATAAGAAAATTTCAAGAGAAGAGAAATCCGAAATCTCTCATCTTATTAGAAGAAAACTTGCTGAGGAGTTTATTCCAGCTGATATACTTATAAAATCACAAGAAGAGGTAGAAGAAAGACAAAAAGTAATTGGAAGTATAATAAAAAGTGCCATGGAAGATGGAGTTTATATATGATTGATAAAGAAACCAAAAATTGGATTATTAAAGCGTTAAATGACTACAAAACAGCTGAAAAGCTTATAAATCTTCCAGAAAATGAGATTATAACAGATACATTATGCTTCCATTGTCAGCAGACAGCAGAAAAACTTCTAAAAGCATTCCTCGTTTACCACAATGTAGATTTTCAAAAAGTCCATACAATTGAATACTTGATTAGGCTTTGCTCTAAGATTGATAACGAATTTGAATCTCTCTATGAAATGACAAAGAAACTAACAGATTACGCAGTTGAGGTAAGATATCCTGATGAATTTTATATTCCTACTTTTGATGAGGCTAAAAAAGCTTTTGAAAGTGCAACTTTTGTTAAAGAATTTGTATTAAAAAAGTTAAACATAAATGAAGAGGAGCTAAAATGAAATTTCGCTTGAAAACTGAACTTAATGAAACAAAGATTGGATAAACATAAATAAGTAGTTTAAAATTACCAAAAGGATGATAATAGGTATAACCACAAGAGAAGCTCTGAAGGAAGGAATTTAAATATGATTGATGAGAAAACTAAATCTATAGATGAGAGTATAGAATACAAAAAAATTGATGAGATTGCAAATAATATATACACTCTAGCAGAAAAATTGTACACCCAGGTATATTAGCATACTCAAAAGACAATTTAAAAAATATCTAAAGTGAATTTAGAAATCTTGTAATCATTTCCATTGAATTTTTATAATTGACTAAAAGTAGAGGGGTATGAGTATGTATAAAGTAGTAATGGTAAGGCACGGAGAAAGTGTTTGGAATAAAGAAAATAAATTTACCGGATGGACAGATGTTGATCTATCGGAAAAAGGAATCGAAGAAGCAAAAAAGGCAGGAAGAGTACTAAAAGAAAGCGGCTATGTTTTTGATATAGCATTTACATCTGTACTAAAAAGAGCAATAAACACGTTACATTTAATCTTAGCTGAAATGGACTTGCTATGGATACCTGAATACAAGCACTGGAGGCTAAATGAAAGACACTATGGTGCATTACAGGGATTAAATAAAGCGGAAATGGCTGAAAAATACGGAGAAGAACAAGTTAAAATTTGGAGAAGAAGTTATGATATACCACCACCACCTCTTGATAAAAACGATCCTAGATACCCTGGATACGATCCTAGATATAAAGATCTAAAAGAGGAAGAATTACCTCTATCTGAGAGTTTAAAAGATACCGTAGCAAGAGTTTTACCATATTGGAACGAAGTAATAGCAAAGACCATAAAGGAAGGAAAAAGAGTAATAATTGCAGCACATGGGAATAGCCTAAGAGCATTAGTAAAATACCTTGACAACATATCCGACCAAGATATAGTAGAACTTAATATACCCACTGGAATTCCATTAGTTTATGAACTCAATGAGGAATTAAAGCCAATAACAAAATATTTCTTAGGAGATCCTGAAGAAGTAAAAAAAGCAATGGAAGCAGTAGCAGCCCAAGGAAAAGCAAAAAAATAAAAATATATGTTTTATTATGATATAAACTTATACAACGCAGGCAAAGAACTATTTGATAAAACGCTATTAGAAGATACAAATAATAACGATCTAATATCGCATGTACTACCTAATAGAAAAGAACAAGCAAATATCATCGCTAATGATCCTGGCATTTTTGCAGGAGAAATTTTTTCTATAATACTTGAGAAAGAATACGGAATAAAGGGATGTTGTTTAAAAGATGGAGAAACATTTTCAAAAGGTAGTAAGATTTTTACACTAGAAGGAAGCGTAAAGGTGTTACTCTCTATTGAGAGAAGTTTGCTTAATATACTAACTATACTTATATCTATAGCAACCACAACCAAAGAATTTGTAGAAGCATCTCAAGGTAAATTTGGAATACTTGACACCAGAAAAACAATACCAGGTTTAAGATATTTTGAAAAGTACGCAGTAAAAGTGGGTGGAGGCAAAAATCATAGATTCGGATTATATGATATGATAATGGTAAAAGATAACCATATCTCTGTCTTTAAGGGAGATATTAAGGCAATAGTAAGGATTGCTAAAACCTACTCTCCTATGCACAAAATAGAAGTAGAGTGTGAAAATATGGAACAAGTAAAACAAGCAGTAGAGGCTGGAGCAGATATAATAATGCTTGATAATATGTCACCAACCGAAATAAAAGAATGCGCAGAATATATAAAAACTCAAAATCCTAATATATTGGTAGAAGCATCAGGGAATATAGATCTAGAGAAAATAAGAGAATTAGCAAAGATAGATGCAAAAATTGATTTCATATCAACAAGCAAAATTACGATGAATTACAAAATAGTAGATCTCAGCTTTGAAATATAGAAAATGTTCAAAAATACTTGACAAATTTAGTAGAATTATTTAAAAATTAGCTATTAAAGGTTACATCTATGAGTAATCTAGATCAAGTTTCAGAACACAGAAGCATATGGCCTTTTCTTTCATCCTTATTTATTTTCATTCTATTCATATCTTTGATATTTTATTTTGTCATTGAGAATAGAATAACTAGGTATAATAATTTTTGGCGTTTTCTTAGCTGGTTTCGCTTTAAGTATTTCTGGGTGGTCAAAGGAGATATTTTTATTTGGGCAAGATAACAAAATTAGTTTTAGATCAATAGTCTTCTTTGTAGGAGCAGAGATAATCATATTTGGCATATTTATAATTTCTTTCTTTTCAACTAGAATACAATTTGCGCAAGTATGGAAAGATTGGATTCCTGGTGAAGTTAACTATCTCATAGTTCTATCACTAACTTTGATATTATGGGCATCTAGTTTTACCATACATAAAGCCGAAAAGTCTGTTAAGGAAAGAAATTTATTAAATTATAGAATATGGTTAATACTAACAATAATATTAGGTACATTGTTTTTAATACTACATATAAATGAATGGATAGAATTATGGCACAAAGGATTTACAATATCCTCAAATGGTTATGGAAATGTATTCTACTCTCTTACAGGTGTTCACGCTTCACATGTAGTTGTAGGTATAATAATACAACTAATATTACTTTTCAATTCCAAGAAATCCATAAACTATATAGTACCTATAAAATCAGCTAGTTTTTATTGGCACTTTGTCGACATAGCTTGGATAATGGTTGCCCTAACAGCATATATTATAGGATCACAAGGAGAGGCTTAATATGTTAAAAGTATTAATTTAATAACTTTTTTAACAATTTCCCCTTTTTCCTTTTCTACACCTCAGATGAAACATGAGCCACCAAGTTCATTTGATCCTAGAATAATGTTAATTGATGAAAAGAAATATATAGGTACATTCCTACCCAATGTAAGTATAATAGGAGAAGACGGTAAAACCAGAAAACTATATGATATAATCAACAATAAACCTACTATTATGACTTTAATATTCTATGATTGTAATACAGGATGCCCTTTAATAATACATTCTCTAGCTGAAATAACAAGTAAGATAAAAAGAGATTTTAATGTTTTAGTACTATCATTCAACAAAGATGATAATACAAATACACTTATTGAATTTAAGAAAGAACACTTGCATCACATAGACAATAGATGGAAATGGGGTACTATGGAAGAGAAAGACATAGAGACACTAACCAAATCAATAGGATTTAGATTTTTCTATTCAAAAAAAGACGAAACATTCGTTCACCCTATAGTATTAATTTTTTCATCTCCAGAAGGTAAAATAGTAAGATATCTCTTTGGATCAAACCCTAAAAAAGATACTGTTGATATAGCAATAAAAGAAGCCTCTATTAGTAAATTTTCATTTAACTCACTAATTGATTTGGCTTTTTTAGTATGTTATACATACGATTACAAATCAAGTAGTTATCAAATGAACATTATACCTTACATAGGATTATTAGGTATAATTTTTATATCTTTAGCGATTGTCCTATCTTTAATTTACAAAAAAAAAAGAATGAGGTTGGCTAGTATGGAAGGTTTAATTGAGTTTTTTAAATCAATAGTACCGAACCTAAGCAATTGTGTTTCAAAACAATTTTATTATTGGGCAAGTTCATACCTAGCCTGGTTAGTATTTTCTATAATTCTCTTTACTCTAATAATAATTCTAGGTATTTATACAATAATCAGATTTAGGTATATTAAAGGAAAAAGAGAAGAAGGATAACATGTAGAAGGTAATATAGCTTTAGAGGTTTTATTTATAACTATACCTTTGATATTGGTAATATTTTTAGCAACATATTCTTTTTCAAACTTCGTTAACCAAAGAAACTTTCCAATTGAAGGAATTGATTTAAGAATAACAGCATTTATGTGGGGATGGGAAGCACAATATCCAAATGGTAAAGTTGTAACAACATCATTTAATCCAGACGATCCATACAATAAAACAGAAGAAGAAAAATTTTACATACCTGTAGGTAAAAAGATAAGAGTATTCCTTACATCTAGGGATGTTATCCATTCTTTTTATGTTCAGCCAGCAATGATAAGTGAAGATGCTGTACCTGGAAGAATAACATATATGTGGTTTGAAATAAATAAAGAAGGAGAATATATTGTATTTTGTAGAGAGTTTTGCGGTACTTGGCATTCATACATAGTAGCAATTTTGAAAGCAGTACCTGAAGAAGAATTTAAAAAGTGGCTCGAAAGATAATATTTATTTCAACAATTTATTAAGGAGGCAATATGGAAGAAAATAGACCTTGGTATGCAGGATCTTTGAAAGATTGGATATTTACAACAAATCATAAAAAAATAGGTGCTATGTACCTTATGACTTCTCTATTTTTCTTTACATTAGCAGGGATATTTGGTATGATCATAAGATACGAACTAACTTCTCCAGGAATACAACTACCAAAAATAGGTGATCATGAAGGAGCTGACTTATATAATTTTCTACTCACAGCACACGGAACATTAATGTTACTTTGGTGGGCAATAGCAGTATGGACTGGAGGTTTTGGTAATCTACTCATACCCATATTAATTGGTGCTAAAGATGTTGCCTTTCCTAGATTAAATGCATTTAGTTATAGAATAGAAACATTAGGATCAATATTACTATCTATAGGTATTTTAATATTATTTATAAATCTAATTTATTCTGCTAAAAAGGGTAAAAAAGCTCCTCATAATCCTTATAATCACCTTCAATTGAATGGGTAAAAACAGATTCTCCTGTTTCTATTGAAAACTTTAAAAGTGAAGTTAAAATACCACATGATTGGCATCCTTATGCATATTATAAAAATTACCATGAAAGTTTCTAAGAGAGGTCATGTATGAATACAAAAAGAATAATATCAATAATCGTGATTTTTTTAATATCTTCAATCTTTATATTAACAGCAATAGCTATGATAACATCAAAAAGTCTTAGAGATGGATTTGTTCAAACAGTAAAAGATATAAAAAAGAAACCTTTTATGGCACCAGAAAGAAATAAAAATAAACAAAAATATAGTATAAAAACCTATCTTTAAAAAAGGCAAACAATTAATACAAAATAAAAGTCATGATAGAAATAGTTGCAACAAATCGAAAAGCAAAGAAAAATTATGAAATAATAGAAACTTACGAAGCAGGTATAGAACTAAAGGGTAGCGAAATAAAATCAATAAGAGAACACAGAATAAATATTGATGATAGTTTTTGTTTAATAGAAAATGGTGAAATATTTATACACAACATGCATATATCACCCTATCCTGCTTCTAGTTTCTTCAAGCCTGACCCCGATAGGAAAAGGAAATTACTTTTACATAGAAAAGAAATAGACAGAATAGCTGGGCAAGTGTCAAGGAAAGGATTTGCCTTAATACCTCTTAAAGTTTATATAAAGAACGGTAGATTGTGTAAAGTTGAGATAGGGGTATGTAAAGGTAAAAAAGAGTACGACAAGAGAGAAGACCTAAAGAAAAAAGAAGTAGAACTAGAAATGAGAAGGATCAAGAGTTATAAATATTAGCTAATTACTAGCCGGCGGTGGGAATCGAACCCACGACCTACTCATTACGAGTGAGTTGCTCTACCGCTGAGCTACGCCGGCAAAAATTATTCTTCTTCAGAAGATGAAGACCTAAGGGTAGGTACAGTACTATATAGATTTCTTGGCAATGCTTCATATCTTTCAAATACCATAACATAGCTTGCCCTACCTTGAGTTAAGGATCTCAATACAGTTGTATAACCAAATGTTTCTGAAAGAGGTATATAAGCAGTTATCAATCTAGTATTAACTCTTTGTTCCATATTTATTATTTTAGCTCTCCTTGAGTTTAGATCACCAAGCACATCGCCTAAATAATCTTCCGGTGTTATAACATCTATTTTCATTATAGGTTCAAGTATAACAGGATTAGCTTGTCTCATAGCATCTTTAAAGGCTTTAGAAGCAGCAATCTTAAAAGCCAATTCAGAAGAGTCAACCTCATGGTAAGAACCATCAAATAATGTAACTTGAACATCAATAACAGGATAACCGGCAATGATTCCACTTTCCATAGCCTCTCTCACGCCTGCTTCAACAGCCGGTATATATTCTTTAGGTATCCTACCTCCTACAATTTTATCAATAAATTTAAAACCACTTCCTCTCGGTAAAGGTTCTATTTCTATAAATACATGTCCATATTGACCTCTACCACCTGTTTGCTTTATATATTTACCTTCAGCCTTAGCACTTCCCTCTATCGTTTCTCTATAAGCAACCTGAGGTTTACCAGTATTGACTTGTACTTTAAATTCTCTTATCATCCTATCAACCATTATCTCAAGATGCAATTCACCCATTCCCATTATAAGCGTCTGATTAGTTTCAGGATCTGTCCTAACCTTGAAAGTAGGATCTTCTTCTTGAAGCTTAGCTAAAACATTAGATAGTTTATCTAGATCTTCTTTTGTCTTAGGCTCAATAGCAATAGCAATAACTGGTTCTGGGAATTTAATAGATTCAAGCACTATATTTTCACTACCCTCTGCTATTAATGTATCACCTGTTGTAGTATCTTTTAAACCAACAATCGCAACAACATTCCCTGCCCTAGATTCATCAATCTCTTCTCTCTTATTAGCATGCATAAGAAGTATTCTTGAAACTCTTTCTTTTTTACTCTTAGTTGAATTATAAACATACATACCCGATTTCAAAATACCAGAATATATCCTTGTAAAAACTATCTTACCAACATAAGGGTCAGTCATAACTTTAAATGCTAAAGCCGTAAAAGGTTCAGTATCTAGAGGTTTTCTCTCAACAACCGTACCATCATCTCTATATCCTTTCACTGGTGGTAGATCAAGAGGACTTGGTAAATAATCAACAACAGCATCAAGAAGTGGCTGAATTCCTTTATTTCTGAGAGAAGATCCTGCTATGACAGGAAATGCCTTTGCTTGAATAGTTAACTTTCTAACCATTCTTTTTATAGTGGCTATGTCTGGCTCTTTACCTTCAAGATATAATTCAAGCAATTCTTCATCTTCTTCACAAACAGCTTCAATAAGTCTATCTCTATAGATTTTAACTTTCTCTTCTAACTCTGCTGGTATCTCACCTACTCTATACTCTCTACCAAGTTCATCAGTATCCCAGTATATACCTCTCATTTCAACTAAATCAACAACACCCTTAAATTCTGATTCATGTCCTATTGGAATCTGAAGTGGTAGTGGCTTAACACCTAACTTATTTTTTATAGAATCTAAACACATGTAAAAGTCAGCACCAATCTTATCAAGTTTATTAACAAAAATAATCCTAGGCACCCTATACTCATCAGCTTGCCTCCAAACAGTCTCAGATTGTGGCTCAACACCTTCGCTACCATCAAGTATAGTCACAGCACCATCTAATACCCTCAAGGATCTTTGAACTTCCACTGTAAAATCAACGTGCCCTGGTGTATCTATAAGGTTTATTCTGTGATTCTTCCAGAAACAAGTTGTAGTAGCACTAGTTATAGTTATTCCTCTTTCTCTCTCTTGAACCATCCAGTCCATCTCAGCTGCCCCTTCATGTACCTCTCCCATCTGATGGATCTTACCAGTATAAAACAAAATTCTTTCACTAGTAGTAGTTTTACCAGCATCAATATGAGCTATAATACCTATATTTCTTATTCTCTCAATAGGTATAACATTCTCCATAGTACACCTCTCTTAAAACTTCACAGAATTATGAAAAATATAACCTCATTTTTTCCATTTAAAAACATATAAATTGTAATTAAAAAATTTTTTCTTTAATAATTATCCTATGAAAAATTTTTTAAATCTTACTCCAACAAAGATAGTAACAGGTGTAGAAAAACTACAAGAACTAGATAAGATTCTAGAAAAATTCAACAGGATATGTATAATGACTGGTAAAAGGCACTTAAAAGAGACTAATCGTTATGAAGAAATATACAATTTTTTTTCTTCCTTAGGTAAGGAGTTCATAATAATATCAGAGGCTGAACAAAACCCTTCCTTAGAAGATATAGAAAAATGTTTTAACTTAATAAGCAATTTTAATCCTGATGTACTAATAGCAATAGGTGGAGGAAGCGTTATAGATACAACTAAAGCTTTAGCGATAAAAGTTAAAAATCCAAGGACCAATATTTGGAACTATGTAGAGGGTATAGAGAGTCCAGAGGAAGCATTACCAATAATTGCGATACCAACAACCTCAGGTACAGGAAGTGAGGTCAATAAAATCGCAGTTATAACCAATAAACAGAAAATCCAAAAAAGATCTTTAAGATCAGAAAAAATATATCCCCAATACGCACTACTCATGCCTCAGCTAACTATAACATTAAATAGATACCAAACTGGTACAACCGCAATAGATGCGCTATCTCATGCGATAGAGGCAATGGTTAGCAGAAAGTCTAACTTTATAACCCAAGCTCTTTCTGAAAAATCAATAAAACTTATAATTGAAAACATATTTAAAGCATACAACAACGGTGCAAATCTAGAAGCACGATCAAATTTGCAATTTGCATCAACACTGGCAGGTATATCAATGGACATAAGTGGAGTAGGTCTAATGCATGCAATTGAACACCCTATAACCGCTAGATTCCCTCATATCTCCCACGGACAAGGATTAGCAATAGTATTCAAAAAAGTAATAGAACATAGTTTTATGTTTTCAGTTGACAAGTACAAGATGGTTGCAGAAGCAATGGGAATAAGAACAAAAGGAAATCAAGATTTTTCAATACTACATACTTTGTTAGATGCAATAGAGTACATTCTCTCATACCTTGACCTCAACAGGAAATTATCTGACTTCGGAGTAGAAAAATCTGATATAAAATACCTAGCAGAAGATACTATAAATTATATGACCTCTTCTTTAAATAATTCGCCATATACACCAACTAAAGATAGCATTGAAAAAATACTCAGAGAAATACTCTAAATCATAATAGCTGAAATATAACCTACAACATAATCTTTTATACCGCTAGTATCACCAGAATTAAGAAGTTTTAAAACTCTCACATCTCTATTTTTAACTTTAGAAAAATAAATAAAAGTACCTAAAGGACCAAAACCACAAGCCTCTATCTTTCTATTATATATCTCCTCAACATACCTATCAAAGTCTCTACTTTCTAAAATACCAACCAATCTATTATCTATTTCATAAGCTTCATCGTAAGTGTGATAGTGAGAGAGGTCCGTTGAAACAACGATCAAAATTTTCTTATCACTAAAAGTAGATAATACCTCATCTAGGAAATAAAACATCTCAATCATAAAATCTTTACTCTCTTCTCCATAAATTACAGGAACTATTTCTATATTACCATTAAAAGCATAGTAAAGAAATGGTAGCTGAACCTCGAGAGAATGCTCTTCGTCTATAACTTCATGAATAACTTCAAATCTACTTTTAGTTCTCAAAAAATTAACAATATCCTTATTGACCTTAATTAATCCAAAAGGTGTCTTATAAAACTCTCTATTATCAACTACAAAAAGATTTAAGTAAAAATGATGACTAGGAGCTAAAATAATAGCAACATCAAAATTTTTACCCATCACAGATTTATAAGAATATGCGGCTACAGGTCCAGAATATTTATAACCTGCATGAGGAGAAACAATAGCAATTACATCTGACTTTAAAATATCCTGAGGCACTAAAGCTTCATCAATATATTTTTTAATAGTCTTTTCTAATTGAAATTTTTCGGAGGGATAAAAAGAACCTGAAAAATAAGTATTTCTACAATTACCATTAAACATAAATCCTCCATATTTATACTAATAATATACAAAAAAAACAAAAATTTATCTACTCTACAAAAATCAATTTTTAAAAAGGTGTTTGAAAATCTTATATCACCTATTCTAAACAATTAAAGTAAAAATGCTAAAAACAACTTCTAACCTTCTATTAGAGATTGAGAATTTATCTTTCCTTAATTCTAAAGGAAGACAAAACTTCATTAATTTATTTGCTTATTGGAAGCAATAAGGGTGAAGGTTACTTTGGAATACTTAAGAAGGTATTAATAGGAGGGGTAGCCTTCACTAACCTAATATGGTAAAAAACAAAAATCTTTAACTTTATTAGGAAGGTTATCTTACTTCGAATGACTAAATGGAGGTATTCATAGGAGGGCGTAGCCCTCCTACATAGAACTATAGGGCGGGTGATCGAGAAGCAGAAAGAGGTTTTCTAAAATTCTTAACTTCTATCAGGAATAGCAAATAACTTTCTTACAGAAATGTAGGCTAATTTAGATGACTAAATGTAGGTACCAATAGGAGGACGAAGTGCTCCTGCTGAACTTAAGGGTGGGTGGGCTACTAAAAGAGTTTTTCTAAAATTCCTAATTCAGTTAGGGGTGAGTGCTTTATTTTTTACTTTTAAGGAAGATTAATATTAATTTACTTACTTATTGGAAGCAATGAAGGTGGAGCCTGCTTTGGACGGCTGAAGGGAGGTATCAAGAGGAGGGTAAAACCCTCC
>JBMFQU010000027.1:0-17490 GCA_049968435.1 Brevinematia bacterium
TCAACAGGAGGACTTCGTCCTCCTGTTGAAGCTAAAGGGTGGGTTGGGGGGGAAACAAAAAGAAGTTTCTAAAAAATACTAAATTTCTATTAGAGTGAGTAGAATTTTGTCTTCTAATGGAAGAAGTGAAGACGAAGCCTTCGCTAATCTAGAAGGGCGGGAATACTAAAAATGGTTTATAAAATCAAGAAGTTTGCTTTCTTATCTTTCTAAATAGGAGGTACTATTAGGAGGACGAAGTCCTCCTGCTGAACTTATGGGGGGTTGGGTGGGGAACAAAAATAAGTTTCTTAAAAATCCTACCTTAAATTAAGATAGATAAGTATATCCATAATAGAGGGTAAAACCTTATGTGAAGTGGTTAGTAAAAGTAGGTTAAAATTCTATTATATAAATCTTAAGCGTTGTAGGACTCTAAAAGTAATTTTTAGATGCTTTGTGAATAAGTAATTAAATTGTAAAGAAGTTTTTCTGTAAAGTATAATCTTTCTATGGCGTTTGGTGACTTGATAGTTAAATTAGGAATAATAACTCAGGAAGAGCTTCTTGGTTATCTACAAAAGCAGAAGATAACTAAAAAAAGGTTAGGTGAATTACTTATAGAGGATGGTAAGATAACCGAAAAAGAGCTTTATGATATTCTTTCAAATCAGTTTAATGTTAAGTTTGATGATAATCTACAATTGGATGATATCAGTAAAGTACCTTTATTAATTTCATTATTGCCCTTAGAGTTTTGTAAAAAAAAGAATGTTGCACCGTTAAATATCAAAGATGATTTCATAGTGGTTGCTATTGATAACCCTTCTGATTTTGATTTACTTAATGAGATAAGGTTTATAACTGGCAAACATGTTGAGGTTAAATATGCTACTACTTCTGCTATAAAAAATTATATTGCAATGTTACAAGATGTTGCTACAGGTAAAGGTGTAATGAGTTATGCTGTTAGCGATTCGTCTACTACACAAACCCAAGTTAAACCTAAGGGTAATGGAGAAAGAGTAGAAACCAAGGGAGAAAAAGATGAAAGTAAGATTGTTAAACTGGTTAACAAAATAATTTTAGAGGGGATTGAGAGGAAAGCTAGTGATATACATTTAGAAGTTTACGAGAAAAGCACAATATTAAGATATAGGATTGATGGTAAGTTATATAACTTTGATGGTCCTTCTATTGATGCTTACCCTAGTGTTGTATCTAGGATTAAGATTATGTCAAACCTTGATATTTCTGAAAGAAGGTTACCCCAAGATGGATCTATAAAGTTTTCTTATATGGATAAGGAGGTTGATATAAGAGTTTCTGTAATACCAGGAATATTTGGTGAAAATATAGTTATGCGTATCCTTTCAAAGGATGCATCTATTATATCAAGCATTTCTACTATTGGTATGGATGAATTTGAGAGAAAGTTGTATGAAAATGCTTTAACAAGGCCAAATGGCATGATTTTGGTTACTGGACCTACTGGAAGTGGTAAAACTACTACGCTTTATGCCGGTATAATGTACTTGAAGAAATTCAATAAAAAGATAATAACTGCTGAAGATCCTGTTGAGTATCAAATAGAAGGTGTTGAACAAGTTCAAATTAATTCTGATATAGGTTTTACATTTGCTAATGCTCTAAGAGCATTTTTAAGGCATGATCCAGATGTTATAATGGTTGGAGAAATAAGAGATACTGAGACGGCAGAGATTGCTATAAGGGCAGCATTGACGGGGCATTTGGTTCTCTCTACGCTACATACAAATGATGCAGTGTCTTCTATAACCAGATTGGTTGATATGGGAATTCCTCCTTACCTTGTTGTTTCCACAGTTAATTTGGTAATTTCTCAAAGACTTGTTAGAAAACTATGCGATCATTGTAAAATACCTAAAAAACTGGATTCATTAAAATTGGATAAGAGTATTAGTAAATATTTTAGCGCTAACGATATAATTTATTACCCTAATGGTTGTCCTAAGTGTGGTAAAACGGGTTTTTCAGGTAGAATTCCGATATTTGAAATATTGGAAGTTGATGATGATATAAAAGAAAAGGTTTTGGATAATTCCTCTTCTTTTGAACTAAAGCAATTCGCTATAGGTAAAGGTATGAAAACTCTCAGAGATTCAGGTATGGAAAAAGTTAGGAAAGGTTTGACTACTATTGAGGAAGTTATGTCGGTAAGTTAGTATGTCGAAATTTCCAACTCACGATAGTTTTAAAAACCATAAAACTAAACCACAGTTGTTTCTAGAAAAGTTTTATGGGGATTCGTTTCTAACTTCAAGAAATATTTTCCCTAGAAAGTTTAAGCAGGACTATGTTTATGACATTGTTGGTCAAAAGTTTGTAGATTTCTATCTTGATGAAGGTAGATTATACCTAGGATTTTCTGATAAGTATATTACTAGGATGGTTAAAGATTATTTGAACCATACAATTTTTTCTTATTCTCATGGTATCTTCACTTATCGTTTCTCAAAATTGCTCTTTGATTTAACGAATGGTAAGTATAGTTTTTTCTATTATATTTATAGATTTGAGGATCTTTTTAACTTTATAAAGAGTTTTGGTAGTGTTGGTGGTAATACTGAGTATCTTAGGAATACATTTGGTTTACAAGAAGGCTATTTCGTTTTTGAACCTTATGATGAGGTGTTTAATTTAATTTCGCCCATCGGTGAATTTAAGATACTTTTTTTAGGTAGGGGAATACGTGGTAATGTTTTAATAGATTGTGAAATCTTGATTATTGGACTTGGTAGATTTTTTGTTGTTATGAGTAAAGATAAACTTAGATTGAGTAGTTATATTTCTGAATTTGATGCTATGTTTGGATATTATTATTTGCTTAGAGAAAGTTTTTTAGTCAAAAATAAGTATAGGAAGTTGCGTTTTTTATCTTTTAATGTTCTTGATAAATTTGTTAAACTTGGATTTGCTACTAAGCTAACCGGATATGGTGTAAAGTTTGAGAATATAAATGATGATTTTAATGAATTCTTGCTTAAAGAAGGTATATTATCTAAGGGTAAGGTTTTTTATTTCTCGTTTCAGCATAGTAAAAATGATTTTGAAAGATTGAAAAGAAAACTCAATAAATTTTTTGGAGTTTAGTTTTTAATCTTATTTTTTCTCATTTAAAATAAACTAACAAGTTATGAGATGTGCTATTGTTACAATAGGTAGCGAAATAACTAAAGGTTTTGTTCTTGACTCTAATTCAAATTTTTTGGCTAAAGAGCTTAATATACTCGGTGTAGATGTTAGATACATAGTTAGTGTAGGTGATGACAAAAAGGAGATATTAAATGTTTTTGATTTTATTTCAAAGGATGTTGATTTTGTAATAACTACTGGTGGACTGGGTCCCACTCTTGATGATTTAACTAGAGAGTGTGTTAGTGAATTTCTTGGTGTTGAGTTTGAATTGTCTAATAAGATTTGGGAAAATATACAAGAGAAATTTTCTAAGTACAATAATGGTCAAGTTCCATCAATAAATATTAGGCAAGCTTATGTACCTAAAGGAGGTATAATTATAGAGAATGAAATAGGTTCTGCGCCTGGTTATATAATACACAAAGATGGTAAAATTTTAGTATCTCTTCCAGGAGTTCCTCAAGAAATGAGGAGCATGTTTTATCATTTCTTGAAAGATTACATTTCAGATAACATACTCAAAAGTGATAAAAAAGAGTTTTTTGTTAAGATTCTAGGTATGCCAGAATCCCGTGTTGATCAGTTAATTTCAGAGATTTCTGATGTTCCTTATAATACAATTGCGGATTACGGGGTAGTAGATGTTATTTTTTACTTAGACAAGAATAATTATGAAAATCTTAAGACAAGAGTTATTGAATTTATTTCTAATAAGATGAGAGATAAAGATGTTCTTTTTTACTTTTCAGATGTGAGGGAAGATATACCGTTTATTGTCAAAAATGAGTTTAAGAAAAAGGGGATCACATTGTCTGTTGCAGAATCTATGACAGGAGGATATTTGTCACAAATTCTTACTTCAGTTCCAGGTGCTACAGAATATTTTCTTGGAGGTGTTGTTTCTTATTCTGATGTTTCTAAAGTTAAGTTACTTAAAGTTAGGGAAGAAACTTTGAAAAAACACTTTTCAACAAGTTTGGAAACTACTTTTGAGATGGCTCTTAATTCTCTAAATATATTCAATAGCGATGTTTCAGTGGGTATTACTGGTATTGCTGGTCCTACAACTGATTCATCTAATAAAGAGATAGGTACAGTATATATTGCCGTTATGAATAAGAATGGTAAGAGCTTAAGTAAAGAGTTTAAATTGTTTGGTAATAGAGAGAAAATAAGAAGTTATGCTTCTTTAAAAGCAATTGAGATGCTTATCAAATTGGTGAGGATGGAGTATGATAATGAAAAATAAGGTTATTCTTTCATTGCTTTTTGTCTTACTAATTGTTGTTGTATTGGTTTTTTTGTATTCTTACATTTTCTTTTATCTATCTAAATATAAGGTTTTGTTTAATGTAATCGTTCTAATTTTGTTTGTCAGTTTAGTTTTAATTTTGATGTTTAGGAGGTATCATTGGTTAATTATTCATTCTAAGAAAGGGGCATTTTTTGAATCTTTTTTTAAACCTATCTTGGTTTTTTTGATTTTTGTTGCTGCTTTAGTTTTCCTTTTAATTTTAGTTTTAGTTTTGAGTATGGTTATTTAGTAGTTATAATTTGAAAAAAGTTACTTTCTATCTTTAAAATAAAATCCACTGAGAGGGTTTTATGCCGAGATCTGTTAAGAAAGGGCCTTTTGTTGATAAACATCTATATAAGAAGGTTTTAGAGATGTTAGAGAGGAAGACCAAGACACCTATAAAAACTTGGTCAAGGAGATCTACTATAATTCCCGAAATGGTGGGGCTTACTATATCTGTTTATAACGGTAAGACTTTTGTTCCAGTTTATGTTACTGACCAGATGGTTGGTCATAAATTAGGAGAATTCGTTCCGACTAGGATTTTTAGATCTCACGGTGGTAAAAAAGCTGAAATGGCTAAGTAGGAGGATATTATGGAAGCTACTTGTAAATCAATGTATTTGAAAATATCTCAAAAAAAGATGATTAGATTTATTAATGTTGTTAGAGGTAGAAGATTAGATTTGGTTCTTAACTATCTTGATGCTTTACCACATAAAGGTGCTAAATTTCTTGCAAAAGCTTTAAGATCAGCTTATGCTAATTTGGTTTATAAAGGTTCAAAAGCAAGTTTGAAGGATGTTTATGTTAAGGATATAAAAGTTAATCAATCTTTTTCTATCAAGAGGGTTATGCCAAGGGCTAGAGGAAGTGCTGATATTATAAAGAGAAGGTTTTCTAGTATTTATGTTGTTGTATCTGATGAAAAAGTTGAGGAAAAGGTATAGGAGGTTGTATGGGGCAAAAAGTTCATCCTTTTGGTTTGAGATTAGGTATCTCTGAAAAATGGCTCTCGAATTGGATTGCTTCTAGTAAAGAGGAGCAGGTTAATAATGTTATAGAGGATGCTAAAATAAGGGAATTTATAACATCAAGGTATAGATTGTCAGGTATTTCAAAAATAGAAATTTCTAGATTTGCTTCAAGAATTGATGTTATAATATATACTTCTCAGCCAGGTGTCATAATAGGTAAGAAAGGAACTGAAATAAAACTTTTGGAAGATGAGATAAAGAAGAATGCTTTAAGTAATTCTGATAAAGAATTGAACATTTCTGTTGTTGAAATAAAGAGGCCTGATTTAGATGCCCAAGTTGTTGCTGACTCTATTGCTAAGCAGATAGAGATGAGGATGCCTTATAAAAGGGCTATGAGAAGGGCATTACAGAAGGCATTAGATCTTGGTGCTAAAGGAATAAGGATAAGGTGTTCTGGAAGGTTAGGTGGTGCTGATATAGCTAGATCAGAAGAAGTGAAATATGGTACAGTACCTTTAAGTACTTTAACTGCTAAGGTCAAATATGGTTTTGCAGAGGCCCATAGTACTGTAGGTATTGTTGGTATAAAAGTTTGGATTTATGAATAAGGAGGTGGTTTATGGCGTTGTTAAGTCCTGCTAATCCAAAGTGGAGAAAACCTCATACTGTTAAATTAAATGGTGTCGCGACAGATACCTTTGTGTCTTTTGGTGAGTTTGGGGTTGTTGCTTTAGAACCGACTTTCTTAACAGATAGACAAATTGAAACAGTTAGGGTTCTCCTTTCAAGGCAAATGCCAAAAAATGGTAAGTATTGGATAAGGGTCTTCCCAGATAGATCCTATACCAAAAGACCTTTAGAGACAAGAATGGGTAAGGGTAAATCAGATGTTGATCACTGGGAGGCTGCTGTTATAAGGGGTAAGGTTTTGTTTGAGTGGATAGGAGTTGATGAAGAGTTTTCTAAGAAAATTGCTAAAAAGATATCTTCTAAAATTGGTATAAAGGTAAAGCTTGTTAGAAGAACTGAGATAGTATAGGGGGGGAGGTTATGGCTTTGTCTAAAAAAGTTAAACAAGTTTATGTTAGTATGTCATTAGATGAATTAAAAAAAGAGCTCAATAGAGTTTCTAGTGAATATAAGAATATGCTTATTCAAAAGTCTATTAAGGTGCCTGATAATCCAATTAAGATAAGAACTACTAGAAGACTTATTGCTTTTTTGAATACCTTGATCAGGGAGAAAGAATTAGGTATAAGAAAGTAGTTTAATGATAGAAGTAGTTAACGTTTCAAAATACTTTGTCAATGGAAGCAATAAAAGGGTTTTGTTTGAAGAGGTTTCTTTTGAACTCAAAGAAGGTGATTTTATTTCCATAACTGGGGAATCTGGTTGTGGGAAAACTACTCTTATAAAAATAATAGCTGGTATAGAAAGTCCTTCCTCGGGTTACATTGTTTATGATGGTAGGAGAGTGGGTTTTTTTTCTGATTTTTTTTTGTCAGAGTTTAGAAATAAAAATATAGGTTTTGTTTTTCAAACCTTTGAGCTTATTGATCAAGTTTCGGTACTTGATAATGTGTTATTACCTGTTTATCTTTCTGGTGAATCTATTTCTAGGTATAGATCTAAAGCTATAGAAATATTAAAATATGTAGGTATGGAAGATTATGCTAATAGTGATGTTAGAATTCTTTCGGGAGGACAGAAGCAAAGGGTGGCTCTTGCTAGAGCTCTTATAAGATCACCTAAGTACATTTTTGCTGACGAACCTACTGCTAATCTTGATGAAAAAAATGCACTTGAAATAGTTAAATTACTTGAAAAAATTAATCAAGATCAAGATGTAGGAATACTTTTTATTACCCATAGGGTAGATGTAATAAACTATTCTAACAAAATTATTTCAATTGCTAATTCTAAGTTTTTTATTAGAGAGAATCAAAGAGTTTAAGATATTTCGTTAAGGAATTCTTTAAATCTTTTTATGCCTTCTTTTAAAACTTTTATGTCTGAAGCAAATGATATCCTAATGTACCTATCATCCCCAAATGCTATCCCAGGTACAACTGATAGTAGTTTCTTTTCAAGTAATTCAGAACAAAATGTTATGGAACTTTTTATTTTATCATTGTAGAAGGAAGAAACATCTATGAAGTAATAAAATGCTCCTTGAGGTACAAATACTTTTATACCTTTTGCCTCTTCTATTTCTCTCTTTATAAATTCTTTTCTTTCTTTAAATTCATTTATTATCTTCTTTGTGTCTTCTTCATAGTGAGATAAGAAACCTAAAATAGCGTATTGTACTATTGAAGATGTTCCTGAAGATATGTGACTCTGTATTGAGTCCATTATTTCGATTATATCTTCAGAGGCACAGGCATATCCTATTCTCCAACCAGTTATCGAATGCGATTTAGAAAAACCATTTATTGTTATTGTTAGTTCTTTTGCTTCATGGCTTAATGATGCTATACTAATAAATTCTCCATCGTATACATAGTTTTCATATATTTCATCAGAGATAATATATATTTTCTTGTTTATTGCTAAATGTACTAACTCTTCAATTAATCTTTTTGGGTAAACGGCACCTGTTGGATTATTGGGATTGTTTATTATTATCCCTTTAGTTTTAGGTGTTATTGCTTTTTCAATATCACTTATTTTGGGTAAGAAATTGTTTTCAATGTTTGTTTTAACGACTACTGGTTTTGCTCCTACGAATTTTACTTGTTCTATATAACTTACCCAGTAAGGTGATATTAATATTATTTCATCACCTTCATTGCATATTGTTGAAAGTGCTAAATATAATGATTGCTTTGCTCCGATAGAAATTATTACATTTTTATAATTGTAATCAATTTTATTATATTTTTTATATTTATCTGCTATTTCTTTTCTAAGTTCTAGAAGCCCTGGAGTGGGTTTGTAAGTGTTTGTTCCGCTTTGTTTTAGGTATTTCTCTAAATTGTTTATTATCCAATTTGGTACAGGTAGATCAGATTCACCTGCTGTTAAATTTATTATGTCAAGACCTTTGCTTTTTAATTCTTTAGCTTTTGCACCTATTGAAAGTGTTGGAGATGGTTCTATATCTATTGCCTTTTTTGAAAGTGAAAAACTCATGTATTCCTCCGAAGGTATTAAATCATTTTAAATGAAATGTCTTTTGAATTCAAAAAAACTTAAGTATAGCTTATAATAGTCTATTTCTCACACTTTTTAGAAACTAATTTCTAAATTTTATTAGAAAAAGTCAAATTCTTAGTCTTTTATCCTTCTATACTATTTTTCTGATAGAAAATGAAAAATATAATCTTTTTGTAGTGACTAAAAGAAATTACTTAATATTATTGTAATAAAGCATTTCTATTAAACTTAAGGGTTAGAGTGTTCCAAACAAAAACAAGTTTATTAAATTCTAAGGATAGAACATTTTATCATTCCTTCTAAGGGATATGACTAATAAGAATGTATAACTTTCATAACGGACTAAAAGGAGGTACCAATAGGAGGCGAAGCCTCCTGTATATAACTATAGGGTGGGCGGGAAGCAAAAAGAAGTTTTCTAAAATTCCTAAAACTATTAGGAGTAAATACCTTATATTTTTTCTTCTAAAAGAGTTATAATTAAGACAAATCTTTCTTAAGTTGCTTAATGGAAGAAGAGAAGGCGAAGCCTTCGCTAAGTAAGAGTTAGGAATTTGTAATTAGAGATTTGGGAATAGGTGATTGTGGGATAAGTAAAGGGAGATCTTGATAAGAGGGTGGAACCCTCTTAACGCACTAAAGGGCGGGTGGGGAACTAAAAGAAGTATCTTAAAAAATTTCTAACTCAATTAGAGGTAAAGGTTTTATTCTTTCTTACTTCTAAAGGAATAACATATAAGAAGTTAGAACTTTCATAACGTACTAAAAGGAGGTACTAATAGGAGGCGAAGCCTCCTATATAGAACTAAAGGGAAGGCGGGTGGGAAAAATACTAAAAGTATTTTCAGAAACCTTAAATTTTAAGTTGAAAAAATCAGTAAAATTTATTATTATTATTTAGTGATAAAGATATGTGTTGTATCCAATAGTGTAGTTCTTTCCAAGGCAATAGGTATAAATCTTATATCAAAAGGATATTATTTGAATCATGTGTTTCCACACGTTTTGGATAATGGTTTAGATGATTACAATGCTTTGATTTTAGATTATGACGGAATAAAAAAATTAAATGGAGAAGAAGTAGAAAGTATATTGGATAAATTAAGTAAAGTAAATAAAAACATACTGATAATAACTTCCGAAAAGAGTACAGAAAAATTAAAGAATTTTTTGTTGAAAGGTGTTAAAGGAATAATTGATAGCAGTTTGAATCAATTTGAAATTGGTGAAAAGGCTTATGAAATAATACAAACATTCCAGTTTCAAGACACCGATAAAAGAAAACATTATAGGGTTAAAGTTGATTATGGGATACTTAGAATAGAAATAGGCCAAGACAAAACGATTGAGGGCAAGATATTTGATATAAGTGCGGGAGGTGTTAGTGCTGTATTTAACAAAGAAGAAGAGTCGAATATGTTAATTAACAACAAAGCATATAACTGTAAAGTAATTTTTGGGAACATAGTTATAAGTACAAAAATCTTTTTAGTGAGAAGGGAAGGAACTTTTTGTGGATTTAAATTCTTCGGGTTACAGGATAGAGATTTAAAAACACTATCCGGATTCATCTTTCACTCAATAATTGAAGAAACTTATGGAAAGGAAGTTCAAAAATCTAGAGTTTCTTAGATTTTATGTAATCTTCAAGCAATATCTTAGCAGAAATTGAATCAATATTCTCAGAAGAAAACAAACTTGCTATTTTTGTTGTAAATCTTTCATCAAAAAATTCTATATCAACGCTAATCTTCTCTTTGAGTTTTTGTGTAAACTCTTCGACGAACTCTTGAATATGGCTTCTGCTTGAATTAAAGTTTAAGGGTAGTCCGACAACTATTTTATCAACTTTATCTTTTCCCACTATGTTTTTTATTTCTTCTAAAGCCTTGTCTGTAGATTTTACTACAATAGCTTTTCTTGGGAAAACAATACCTATTTCTGTATCACAAAAAGCAATACCTACATTTTTCTTGCCTACATCTAAAGCCAAAATTCTCATGAAAAAGCCTCCACAAAGAACCTAGTTATAACAAATTTAGGATTAAAATTGTAAGTATATATCTTTACATAACTATCATTTAGTAATGATTGAAGTTTATACAATCTGGCTACGGTAAATAAGGGTAGTACTTTTTCTTTGTTGGGTATTCTGTCAAGTAAATATTTGTCCAACTTAATATCTAAACCTGCAACTTTAGCTCTAACCTCAAGCAAGATATTTAATAGAGAGTTAGAAACCTCAAAGAATTTATCAACTAAAATGTTATTCTCGCTTATCTCTTCTGCAAAAGATATGGCCTTCTCTAGGTCATTTGAAACAAAAACATCAATAAATTTAGTAAAAAACTTGCCATAAATATCATAAATGTAATTGACTACTAAATCGAAAAGTGTGTAGTAGTTTTCTTCATCTATATTAATTCCATCTACGTTACCTAAAATATTTAAAATATCTTTACCTTTTAACTTCAAAAAGGAAATCCTGAAAGTTCTGGAACTTATAGTAGGTAAAATGTTGGAATATTTAGAGGTTGTAAGAATTATGAATGTTCCTTTAGGAGGTTCTTCAAGTGTTTTAAGAAAAGCATTTTGTGCTTCTATAGTAGCACTATCAAAGTTAGGTATAACAACAAACTTATACCCTGACAGAGGAGTTTTTGTACAAAAATCAATGATGTCTCTAATTACATCTATTCCAATACTATCTATTTTTGATAGTTTAGATATGATAGTTTCAAATCTTTCGAGTATGGATTTAACTAAATTTTCGTCACAATTATTTGAGATAACTTTGTATATATCAGAAATAAGTGAAGAGATATCTCCATTTTTATCTGGTTTTCTCACAGCTAGGCAAAAACTAAGAAATCTAACGAAAAAATTCCTTAAAGATCCTCCGCAAATTTGTTTATAAATTCTGACTAAAAAATCATAGTACAACTTATAATCGTAGATTCCATAACAGTAAATATCTGGGTGATTGAAAGGGATGTAATTTGAGTAATCGCTTAATAAAGATGAAATTATGATTTCGCTAGAAAAAAGTTTTAAAGTTCCTTTGCTACCGGTAAACAAAACTCCACCTGAAGTTTTACCTTGGACTGAAGATAAAATTAATCGTTCCAAATTTCGGTTAAATATCATGAATAACGCTAATAAAGAATACTAATAAAAGGCAATATTGAAAGCTTATAAAGTATATCTTTAGGTATAAAGAGTATACCTAGCGAAAGCAAAAATATAATAACAATGAATCCAATTTCTACGATGGGCCAGTCTCCAAATATGTTAGTTTTTTTATACCTTGAGTTCATATACTACCCTACCAATTGATATAATTTACCTGCTTTTAGGCATTTAGAACAAATGTGAATATACTTTGTGATGCCATTTATAGTAACTTTTTTTCTTTGAATATTAGCTTTCCATATTCTACGAGTCTTCTTATTGGAATGGCTAACATTATGTCCGAAGATTGTGCCTTTACCACAAAAATCACATCTTGCCATATCTTACCCCCGAGATTTGGGCGGTAGAGGATTCGAACCTCTGACCCCCTGCTTGTAAGGCAGGTGCTCTAACCTCTGAGCCAACCGCCCTAAATTAACTCTTTTTGCTATTTATCCTAGCTTTAGCATAGTTCATCAAACCACCATGCTTAAATATTTCAAATAAAACCTTCGGGAAAGGTTTTATATTGAATTCTTTACCTTTAGTTAGGTTTTTAACAATTCCTTTTTCTAGATCTATCTCAAGTATATCACCGGTGTCAGTATTTTCAACTGCTTCAGGAGATTCAACTATAGGTAAAGCTCTATTTATGGAATTTCTAAAGAATATCCTAGCAAAAGATTTAGCAACAACTGCACTCACTCCTACTGCCTTTATAGCTATAACTGCATGTTCTCTAGAAGACCCTGATCCAAAGTTTTTTCCAGCAACCAATATATCCCGATTCTGAACCTTACTAGCAAAAGTTGGATCTTCATCTTCTAAACAATGTTTAGCAAGTTCCCCAGGATCAGTAGTATTCAAATATCTTGCAGGTATTATTTTATCTGTGTCTATATCATCTCCATACTTCCATACCTTGCCTTTTATTACCATAACATACCTCTTATGCCTAAATTTTATAAACTTTTACTAACAAAACTCAAGTTAAATTAAGAATAAATATGATCTAAAGAAGTTTATTAAAAATCCTAACTTATATTAGGAGTGAATTTTTTATATTCTCTTACTTTTAGTAGTTAACTAATATGAATATAGAATTTTCCTAACGAATTAGAGGGAGATATTGATAAGAGGGTGGAACCCTCTTAACGCACTATAGGGAGGGGGCGGGGAACAAAAAGAGCTTTCTGAAAAATTTTAACTTCTATTAGGATAGATAAATATATTTCTAATTGAAAGTAAAACCTTAATATTGAGACTGAAGGTAGGTACTACTAGGAGACTAGGAGACAAAGCCTCCTGTAGATGCTATAAGTTGGGCGGGTAACAAAAATTAGGTTTCTTAAAATTTTTAAATTCTATTAAGAAAGTAAAATTTTAAACTTCTTTTATTAAATTTGATAAAAAAATTAAATCATCATTAAAATAAGTATAATTTGGGGGGTTAATATGTCAGATATAATCGTTGATGTGATAGGTAGAGAGATACTTGATTCTAGGGGTAATCCTACTGTTGAAGTTGATGTTATTCTTGATAGTGGTGTTATAGGAAGAGCTGCTGTACCTTCCGGGGCTTCCACCGGAGATAATGAAGCAGTAGAACTCAGAGATGGTGATAAATCAAGGTATCTTGGAAAAGGTGTATTAAATGCAGTAAAAAATGTTAATGAGGTTATAAAAAACGAAGTTGTTGGAATGAATGTTTTTAATCAAGTAGAGATTGACAATAAGCTTATATCTCTAGATGGTACTTCTAACAAATCAAAGTTAGGTGCTAATGCTATACTTGGAGTTTCTTTAGCTGCTGCTAAAGCCGCTGCTAACTTGCTAGGTATTCCTTTGTATAGGTATATAGGAGGAACTAATGCAAAAGTTTTACCAACTCCTATGTGTAATGTATTAAATGGTGGTAAGCATGCGGAAAGTAATGTTGACTTTCAGGAGTTTATGATAGTTCCAATTAATGCTCCATCTTTTAGAGAAGCAATAAGGATGGCAGCTGAAACTTTTCATTCTTTAAAGAAGGTTCTTTCATCAAAGGGATTATTTACAGGAGTTGGTGATGAAGGTGGTTTTGCTCCTAACTTGCAATCAAATAGACAAGCAATTGAAGTTATAATTGAAGCAATTGAAAAAGCAGGCTATAAACCTGGTAAAGATATTTGTATAGCTCTTGATCTTGCTTCAAGTGAACTTTATGATAAAGATAAAAAAGTTTATATTCTTAAGGGGGAAGGAAAAGAATTAACTTCTGAAAAGATGGTTGAACTATTGATTGATTGGGTAAATAGTTATCCTATTATTTCTATTGAAGATGGCATGTCGGAACATGATTGGGATGGTTGGAAAATGTTAACGGACAAACTCGGTAAGAAAGTACAATTGGTGGGTGATGATATTTTTGTTACTAATCCAAAAATACTTAGAGAAGGTATAATAAAAGGAATTGCAAATTCAATTCTTATAAAAGTTAATCAGATTGGAACTTTAACTGAGACATTAGATGCAATTGAATTAGCTAAGCAGGCAGGTTATACTTATATCATTTCTCATAGATCTGGTGAGACGGAAGATACTACTATTGCAGATTTGTCAGTAGCTACAAATTCGGGACAGATTAAAACAGGTTCCTTATCAAGAACTGATAGGTTAGCAAAGTACAATCAGTTAATAAGAATTGAGGAAGAGTTAGGAGAATATGCAATATATAAAGGTATAAAATCATTTCAAGGACACCTTTTTGAATAATCTTTAGGAGGTAAAAATGTCACATAAGAATAAACCTAATACATCTGCTAAAAAAAGGTTTAGGATAACAGCTACAGGTAAGATAATGAGAAGACAAGAAGGTATGCGACATCTTCTATCGGATAAGCCGAGGAAGAGAAAAAGAAGACTTAAAAAGGAAGTTGTACTTACTTATGGGCAAGCAAAGAGATTAAGACAACTAATATCTTAATGAACTATATATATGTTTCTAACAATGTATTTGATTTTGTAAAGGAGATTATTGATATAAAATCTCCTTCTGTACTCTTACTTGAAAATTCACCTTCAGAGAATATTCCTTCAACACCATTTAAAGTAGTGCCTTTTAGCAAAGTTGATGATTTAATTAGAAACCATGTTATTATGATTTTAAATCCGGAGCGTTTATATCCTTTTTCTCCTCTTTTTGAGCCAAAGTATTTAAAGGTCTTGGAAGTACTAAAGAGGATAAAACCACAAAATGTGTTTATCTTGTCTTCTTTATTGCCGTATAGGGATTCGAAAGATTTACTGAAACTTGTTGGTGCTAAGGTTGATAATTTTTCTTTCTGTTTTGACTTAAATTTAAATATTGAAGTTTTGTTTTCGGAAGATAAAAAGAACAAATTACTAAAACTTGTAGATGGTAGGATTAAAACGCTTATAGTGTGTAAAAATCAAAAACAATTGGAGGAAGTTTATAATTTTTTAAGTTTAGAATTTCCAAATATTTTAGCATGGAACAAAAAAGAATACGAATATAAAAGGAGAACGATTAATTTGTATAGATCTGGTAAATTCAATTTGGTTGTAACTAAGAATTTTCTTAAGCTTAGGAAAAATATTGATGTTGAAAATGTAATTTATGTATCTACCCCATATTCAATACAACATTTTGTAAGAGATATTATAAACTTACCTACTAATCAGTTGAATGTTTTTTTACTTATTTCAGAAAAAGATGAATTTATTTTTTTGAGAAAAATAAGGAAAAATACAAATGTTAATAAAGAATACCTTAACTTTTTGAATTTTTGTGGTTTTAGAGGTGATAAGTTAGAATATTTAAGAAACTACTTCTTTTCTAGAAATAATAATCATTTAAGAGAAGAAAAATTGTTGTCGGAAGGTAAACAAAGAGATCTTGTTTATTCATTGAGAGATAAGTATTTTAGTACTAAAGAAGTTATTGAACTTCTTTTAGGTTTGGATGAAAAGTATTATTTCTACAGAGGTTTTGGGTCTATGCGAGGTGAGAATTTTTACCTTTTGAAAGAAGAAATAAATGAACTTGTAAGTAAAGGAAAACTAGGATTTAAGTATTTTTATGAAGAGGATGGTTTAGTGAAAAAAATTTATTAGCTACCTTTTGATTTCTGTTAAGAATCTTGTTGTGCAGAAGTAATTGCTACCTGCGTGGTGGATTAAAATTATGTCTTTTTCTTCAAGTAACCAATGGTCAGAAAAAAATTCTTCTTCAACTATTGCTCTTCTTGCCTCTCCCATTATCATGGCATGTTTCTGTAGTGGTACGATAGATTTTACTATAAACTCAACATTTGCGATGCAATTGTCAAGTATTGGAGCGCTCACATATGTTCCTTTTGAGAAAGGAATATCGAACTTTTCAAACTTATTTGAATTTCTTCCAGAAATGCTTCCTACTTCCTTAACAAGGTTTAGAATTTGACCTGTAGGGGTATTTAATACAAATTCACCAGATTTATCGATGAGTTCAAATGTAAATGATGATTTATCTAGAGATAAGATTACGAGAGGAGGTTCTTTTTCAATGGGAGTAAGCCATGCTATAGTTGAAATATTTTTTATTCCTCCGTACTCTGTAGTTATGAGTTGTACATTCCCTAAATTAAAAAGCCTACTAACAAGTGATAAACTTATTTCTTTTTTCATATTAACTTCTCCTTTTAGGTTCTTTTGAAAAGAATATCATCAATTATACCGTAGTCCTTTGCTTCTTTAGGATCCATGTAAAAATCTCTATCAGTATCTTTTTTAACTCTTTCAATTGGTTGTCCAGTATGTTCTGAGAGTATTTGATTTAAAATGTCTCTCATTCTTAGTATTTCTTTTGCTTGAATTTCAATATCTGTTGCCTGACCTTGTGCACCGCCTAAGGGTTGGTGTATCATGATTCTGGAGTGTGGTAATGCGAATCTTTTACCTTTTGTTCCTGCAGCAAGTAATACTGCTGCCATTGAAGCGGCTTGTCCTACACAGATTGTTACAACATTAGGTTTGATATATTGCATTGTATCGTATATAGCAAGTCCTGCTGTAACGAGTCCTCCTGGGCTATTTATATAGAAATGGATGTCTTTCTCAGGGTCTTCTGCTTCTAGAAAAAGAAGCTCCGCAACAACTAAATTTGCTACCTCTTCAGTTATTTCAGAACCAAGAATTATTATTCTATCCTTGAGAAGTCTTGAGTAAAGATCATAAGCTCTTTCTCCTCTACCAGTATTTTCTATAACCATAGGTATAAGGTAAGAGTATATATCTTTCACTATAACCTCCTGTGACTTTGTAATAATATACGAAAACATACAAAATTTTTCAAATTAAGTAAGTCATTTCTCTAAAATTAACAAATTTTACTTTTAAAATAACATATCAAAATAGATAATTGGGAAAGCAATATACTATACTCTATAGGTAAGATAAAGTACCTAAAGGAACCCCTCAAAGTTTGTGAGGGTGATAAAAAGGATTTATAAAGTAAATAAAGCACTTTGCTTTATAATTTTTCTAAAAGGATGGAGTAAAGGTTTTTATCTTTTCTTACCTAAAAAATCACCTAATAGAATAGGAAGTTATAACTTTCATAACGTACTAAAAGGAGGTACTACTAGGAGGACGAAGTCCTCCTGCTGAACTTAAGGGCAGGTGGGTAACAAAAGGAGGTTTCTTAAAATTTTTCTAAATCTTTTAGAAGTAGTGCTTTATCCTTCT
>JBMFQU010000028.1:0-17451 GCA_049968435.1 Brevinematia bacterium
TTTCTTAAAAATGATTTCTAAATTTGAAATAGTTTATTTTGTAATTATATAATAACTGATAATTCCGGAGAGAGTTATGAAAAAAGGTATTCATCCTGCTTTGAAGGTTTCAAAAGTTAAGTGCGGTTGTGGTAATGTGATAGAAGTTTTGTCAATTTTTGATGAAGAACATATAGAAGTTTGTTCAAATTGCCATCCTTTCTATACTGGTAAAAGAAAAGTTATTGATACTGGTGGTAGAGTTGATAAGTTTAAGAAGAAGTATAAGATGAAGTAGTATTTTTGATACTTATATTATCTTTATTATATGTATAAATTAGTTGTTGAAGGTGGTAATAGATTATTTGGTGAAGTTAGTATTAGTGGTGCTAAGAATGCTTCTTTACCTATAATAGCCTCTTCAGTTTTGATTGAAGATGATGTTGTAATTAATAATGTTCCTAATTTAGAAGATGTTAGAGTAATGAAAGAACTTTTAGAAAAACTTGGTAAGGAAGTGTTGTTTTCTCAGAATACTATGGTGATTAAAACTAGAACGGAAGAACCATACGAGGCACCTTATGAGATAGTTAAGAAAATACGTGCTTCTATAGCTGTTTTGGGACCTCTTCTTGCTAAAAGAAAGAGGGCTAGGGTTTCTTTTCCAGGTGGTTGTGCTATAGGACCAAGACCCATAGATTTACATATAAAGGGAATGCGAATTTTGGGAGCTAGTGTTAAGGTAGAGTATGGTTATATTGTTGCTGAGGCTCAAAAACTAACAGGTGGTTTAGTTAATATGCTTGGTGTTAATGGGACTAGTGTTGTTGCTACTGAAAATGTTATGATGGCGGCTACTTTGGCTCAGGGAACTACTGTTATAGATAATGCAGCAATGGAACCTGAAGTTGTAGATCTCGCTAACTTTCTTATAAAGTGCGGCGCAAAAATAAAAGGACATGGTACTAATACTATTGTTGTTGAAGGTGTTAAGAAATTGAAAGGATGTGAATATACTATTATACCTGATAGGATAGAAACGGGTACTTATATTCTTGCTGGAATGATGACCAACGGTGAAGTTGTGCTTAATAAATGTAATCCTCAACATCTTACTGAGCCGATAAATATTTTCACACAAATGGGAGCAAATATTATTACAGAGAAGAATAGAATAATTGTTAAAGGTATTGAAAGGTACGAACCAATTAATGTTACAACTTTGCCTTATCCTTTTTTCCCAACAGATTTACAGGCTCAACTTATGGCAGTCTTAACTAAAGCAAGAGGTGTAAGTATTATAACTGAAAAGATATTTCAAAATAGATTTGCTCATGCTGCTGAAATGAATAGGATGGGTGCTGATATAACTATTGAAGGTTCTTCGGCTATAATTAAAGGAGTTAATAAATTATATCCTGCTACGGTGATGGCTTCTGATTTAAGAGGCGGCGCTGGGCTTATTATTGCCTTGCTTGGCGCTGAAGGAAAAGGAGAACTGTTGAGACTTTACCATGTTGATAGAGGTTATGAGAAAATAGAAGAAAAACTTTATAAACTTGGGGCTAAGGTCTATCGTGAAAAATCGGAGTTGGTATAAATGTATTGGATTTTTAACTTTTTTAAAGTTTTAAAACTTTTATTACAGAAAGGTAAAATCTATCTTTTTTTCCTTTTGTTTTCTATTTTAATTTTTTCTTCTTTTATTGTCCTTATTTCAGGTATAAGAAATGCTATAAATAAAACAGTAGAAGAAAGTATTGGGTCAAAACTTCCACCTGATATAATAAAAGTTACTCCTAAAATTGTGCCTAAAACTATATTTTCAGGTAATATAAAAGGTGCAGAGATAAGGAATAATGATTATTTAAAGATTTCACGCTTGAAAGGAATTAAAAGAGTTTATAGGGTTATGGAGATACCTTTCCCAAGTAGTGTTATAATTAGAGCTTTTGGAACAGCTGCAAGGTCTGATATGTTAGCTTATGGTGTTGATTATGATCTCGTTAAGAACGAGATATTTAAAGGATATTCGTTTTCGTATAAGAGGGGTAGTACAAATGTGCCTTTTGTGGTACCTAAGGTTATTATAGAAGGATATAATTTAGCCTTTGCTAGAGGTCAAGGAACACCTTCCGTAAGTGAAAATATGATAAAGGGGTTAGTTTTTACTTTCTATGCTGGTAAATCTAGTTTTAGATCTCTTGCAAGCTATATTACTGTTGAAGGACAAATTGTTGGTATAAGTGATAATGTACCTCAATTTGGCGTATCTATGCCAATTAGTGCTGCTGAGTATCTTTCAAAAGAACTTATTCCAGACTATGTACCTAACTATTCTATGCTCTATGTTGAGGTAAAATCTCATGAATATGTTAGTAGTGTTATTAATAGTATCAGAAAGATGGGCTTTATTGTTGAAACTTCTACTGAGAAGACTGTCTTTGTCGAGAGTATAAAAGGTTTTGTGAGTCAGGTTATATTGGGATTGGTAATTTTGGTTGGTATTTTTGCTCTTGTTTCTGTTTTTATTTCTATAATGCTTTTCGTTTTTACAAAGGTTGATTTCCTTTCTTTACTGAGGCTTCTAGGTGCTAATAAGGTATATATATCTTTTGCTATAACTTTTGTTGTTACTGTTTTAGTTTTTGTTATTTCTTTGTTATCCTCTTTCGTTTCTCAAAAAGTGTTTTTAAGTTATTCTTCGTTTTTGATAGATAGTTATGATATTGTAAAATCGTTTATAAAGCCGGAGTATTTTTATATAACAAATTGGGATATTTGGTTGCCTGTGATTGTTAGTTCTGTGCTTTCAGTGCTATCTTCAGTTATAGTTTCTGTAAGATTTTTTGTTAGAAAAGTTTGATTGTTTGGATGTGTTATACTAAGTTTAAATATTTTGATAAGTAGGTTTAGGTATTTATAATATTAACTAAGGAGGGTGTTATGCTTAAATTTATAATATTTATCATTTTCCTTATTCCCTTGGCAGTTCAGATTATTTTGAATCAGACTAAGAAGAGAGAAGTTAAATTCAAGGATATTTGGTTTGGTATTATTGTTGCTATATTGGGTGTTTTTGTTTTAGTTATATTGGATCAGATAGTTTCTTTCATAGTAGATGTGCTTTGGTTTCAAGAAATTGGTTACTTCAATATATTCTGGAGTATACTTGAGTACAAGATAGGTATATTTATCATAACTTTTTCCATAGTTTTCATAGGTTTTGTTTTGTTTATCTATGTTCCATTGAAATTTTTCTTTCCAAAATTTCCTATAGGAATTGTAAATGTGAGAGAATTTGAACTAATGAAGTCTATTGAAAAGTTTTCTTCTATTCTTTTATGGCTTATATTGGTTGTTATAGCTGGGTACTTTGGTTATGCTGCTGCTTTTTATGATTGGATGTCTATTGCGAAGTTTTTTAGTAAAGTTTCTATGTTAAATTATGCTGATCCAATATTTGGAATGCCTGCTGAGTTTTACATGTTTTCATTACCATTTATAAACACTGTTTTTAATAATGTGCTTTGGTTTTTGTTCTTAATATCTCTTTTCTTTATTTTTGTACTCTATATTTACCTTAGGTTTCAACATGGAATATTCAGTGTCGGTTTTTGGTTTTCTCTATTTTCTGGCAGGATGCCTGATAAAATATCTAGATCTATTTTCAATTATTCTATATTTGTTCTTATACTTTGGTTTTTTATCCTAGGATTAAGAGTTTCATTAGTCTATCCTTATGATATAATGTTTGTTGATAATGGTCTTTTCAGTGGACCGGGATATAAGGAAGTCTATGCTATTTTACCTCTTGTTAGAATATCAGGTATTTTGATTATTTTGGTTTCTTTATTTTCATTTTTCCTTTTCTTTAACAAAAAGATAAAAGAAATATTCATTTCTTCGATCTCTATCGTTGGTTTATCTATTGCTTTATTGCTCGTTTATCCTCCATTGGTAGAGATATTTGTTGTTAAGCCTTCTGAGATGGATAAACAGAAGGAATTTATTAAAAATAATATAGACGCTACCCTTATTGCTTATGGATTAGACAAAGTTAAAGAAGTATTTTTTGACAATAAACCTCTTAATTATTCAATTATATCTAGGAATACTGATATTGTACAGAACCTTAGACTTTTGGATTGGAAACCTCTTAGTGATGCGTATAAGCAAATCCAAACTATAAGATTTTATTATCAGTTTAATGATATAGACATTGATAGATACTATCTTAATGGTAGAATGAGACAAGTTATGATTGCTGCTAGAGAACTTGATATTAATTCTCTACCTTCAAATTCAAGAAGTTGGATTAATATACATTTTAGATATACTCATGGTATAGGTGTTGTGGTAAGTCCTGTAAATGAATTTATGGAAGATGGCATGCCCAAACTTTTTGTAAAAGATATACCTCCTATTTCATCTTATCCTGAACTCTCTGTTGATGAGCCTAGGATATACTTTGGAGAACTTACTAAACATTATGTATTTGTAAATACTTCTCTTGAAGAGTTTGATTATCCTTCTTCTAAAGGAGGGGGAGAAGAGAATGTTTATACTAAATACAAAGGTAGTGCTGGTATAAAGATTGATAATTTTTGGAAAAAACTTTTGTTTGCTCTTTATTTAAATGAAGATATAAAAATCCTTTTTTCAGAATATCTTAATTCTGATACTAGGATACTCATCAATAGACAAATCTTAGAGAGAGTTGATAAGATAATGCCATTTTTGCTTTATGAAAATGATCCTTACATAGTGATAAGTAAGGGAAGGTTGTATTGGGTAGTTGATGCTTATACTGTTTCAGATTCCTTTCCTTACTCAAGGTTTTATGGGGATTTAAACTATATAAGAAATTCCGTTAAGGTTATTGTAGATGCTTACAATGGTACTGTTGATTTTTATTTAGTTGATAAAACTGATCCAGTTGTAAATGTTTTTGCTGCTATGTTCAATATAAAGTTTAAAGATCTTAGTAGCATGGATGAGGATTTAAAGAGGCACATAAGATATCCAGAGAAACTTCTCAATATTCAAGGTAAAATCTATAGAATTTACCACATGAAAGACCCAGAGATATTCTTTAACCAGGAAGATGTTTGGAATATTGCAAGAGAAATAAAGTTCGGAAATAACATAGAAGTTTCACCTTACTATATAGTTACTAAACTTCCTACTGATAAGGAGCTTAAATTTATCTTAGTTTTACCATTTACTCCTAAAGATAAAGATAATCTTATTGCATGGGTAGCGGTAGAGTGTGATCCTAGTAATTATGGTAATATAATAGTTTATAGAATGCCAAAGGATAGACTTGTTTTTGGTCCTCTTCAAATAGATGCAAGAATTTCACAAGATCCTGAAATATCTGCACAGATAACACTTTGGAATCAGCAAGGATCAGAAGTTTTGAGAGGTAATTTAGTTATACTACCTATAGAAGATTCTTTACTTTACTACGAGCCAATTTATTTACAAGCAAAGGAAGCTAAAATACCGGAATTTAGAAGAGTTGCTATGTCTGATGGTAGTAGGGTTGTATGGGATCAAACTGTTGAAAATGCTATACAAAAATTATTTTCTACTAGTATTAGTTCAGAAATTAAAGAAAATTTTGTTAGAGAACTTAAGGAAGGTAAAATTGATAAGAAAGTTATATTTAATGCCCTAAAGTACATTGATGAATATAAGAAACTCACAGGCCAAGGAGATTTCGTAGGTGCCGCTAAGAAACTAAAAGAACTAGAGGAGTTTTTAAAAGAAAGTTCAAAGTAAATTCAATTTGACTAGAGTTTGTATTTGCTGATAAGTAATACTTACAGATGTATTAAAGGAGTTTCTAAAGTTATTGGAAGGAGAGACTCTTTTTAGAACTAAAAGGAGATACCTAACGAACTAGAGGGTGCTAAAAGCAATTTTCAAATATCTTAAGTTTGACTATATAATTTGACTATGTCAAAAAATATTACGAATATTTTTATGTGAGCTATACACCTTTAGATGTTAAAACTGTAATATTCTCTGATAATTTGCTTTTAAAAAATACAGTCAATAATCCTGCTTATGCTTCTGCTTTACAAAGCCAGGCTAAAATTCAACTTAAAGAAAAATCAGATATTGAGCAAAATAGACCTCAGGATCTAGTTGAGATATCAAGAGAGGAGGAGAAAATCAGAAGAAAGAAACTTGGAGAGGATGGGATTAATTATCAACAGCAGGAAAATAAAAAAAGAGATAAGGAAGAAGAGTATAAAGAGATTGTGCATGTTTATGAAAGTGGAAAAGGAGAGAATATTGATATTATAGTATAAATATGGAGTTTGTATTATTTACCTTAATTATTGTACTTGCATTTATTGTTATTTTCCTTTATGCAAGGTTGTATGAGGAAATAAAAAATGTAAAGGGTAGAGGTGTGGTTGATGAGATAAAAAAAGAAATAGAGAGCCTTATAGTTGAATTTAACAAAGTTTCGAATAGAAAAATTATAGTTATGGATGAGAAAATAAAGGAAATAGAAAATTTGGTCAAACTAGCTGATGAAAGAATTCTAAAACTTGATAGTCTAACGAGAAATTACACAGAGCTTATTAAAAGATATGAAATTGCTAAGAGAGATTTTCAAAATGCTCTTACTGATTTTAATAAGTTGAAGGAAGTTTCAGAAAGTAGAATTTCTAAAAAGGAAACTGAAAATACTAAGAGATCCTCTCACAAGCAGAGTGTGCGAAAATCTTTGGTTTCCGAAACTACTCAATTAGAAGATAAATCATTACTTTCTAAGGCTTCTGAAGAAGAAAGTGATAGGAGTAAAATTAGTTTTCTTAGGGAAGAGGTAAGTAAGATGGATATTGAGAATATGGATTTTGAAAATAGGGCTGAGTTGTTAAGAAAACTTGTGTCTAGCGGTTTTGATGACTATGAGCTTATCAAATTGGGTTTTACTGAATCTGAAATAAGTCTTGCTAAAATCCTTATTTCTAATAAATCTTGATTACATTGTTTAATTTTATTTTTATGTTGTCTTAGAATATAATTATTGATATGAAGTATAGGAAAAGAAGCAATGCTTTGAAAGTAGGTATAGAGCCTACTCCTCTTATAGATGTTATGTTTTTGTTAACAATATTTTTTATGTTAACTTCTACTGTTATAAAAACATCTTCTATAAATGTTAACCTTCCTAAGTCTATAACTTCTGATTCTCAACCAAAAACCCAGGTGAATATTACTATAACAAAGAATGGTGAGATTTTCTTTAACGATTATAAGATTTCTATAGATGATATTCCTTCTGCTATTAGGAAGTTGGTTGTTAGGGATCCTTCTATTCCTGTTGTAATAAGGGGTGATAAAGATCTACAGTATCAATTTATAATTGATGTGATGGACAAAGTTAGAATCGGAGGTGCTACTGAGGTAAGTTTATTAGTAGATAAAAGATAATATGATAGTTCCGTTTTATAAACCACCTATAACTCTTTATGAGTATATTGAAGTCTTTAAAACTCTTAGAGATCGTTGGCTTACGACAGGTAGAAAGAATGAAGAGTTTTCTAAACTTATTTCTAACTATATTGGTGTTTCTAGAGAGAATGTGAAGCTGATTTCCTCGTGTAGCGCTGGACTTCATTTGTTATTTGATGCATTTAATCTGAAAGGTAAAGAAATTTTAATTCCATCAATTACATTTATTTCCTCAGTTGAGATGGCTATACATATTGGAGCAAAGCCAGTTATAGTAGATGTAGATGATTTTATGACTATTTCTGTTGAAGATGCTCAAAATAAAGTTAATAAACATACAAAATGTATTGTTCCAACTTATTATGGTGGTAATATTTACGATATTGAAAATGTTTTGGACTTTTCAAAAACTTACAATTTAATAGTAATTGAGGATGCAGCACATGGTTTTGGTTCTGAGTATAAGTCGGTTAGGGTGGGTAATACTAAAAAGTTTGGAGTTGATGCTACTGTTTTTAGTTTTTATGCTACTAAAAATCTTCAGACGGGAGAAGGTGGTGCTATATTGACTCATAATGAGGAGGTTATGAGTAAAATTTCAAAAACCTATCTTCATGGTATGGATAAAAATGCTTGGAAAAGGTACCAAGAGAACTTGCCTTTCTATGACATTACGGAAGTTGGTTATAAATATAACTTTCCGGATATTCTTGCCGCGATTGGTATCGCTCAGATGAAGAATTTTGAGAAGTTTCAATCGCAAAGAGAATCTGTATGGAACTTTTATCAAGAAAATCTTAAAGATATTCAAGGTATAAAGTTGCCTAAGGTTAGGGAATATTCAAAACATTCTTATCATCTTTTTGTTATAACCCTTAATTTGGATATGTGGAGGATATCTAGAGATGAGTTTATTTTAAAGTTGAAAGAGAAAGGTATTGGCACTAGTGTACATTTTATACCGGTTTATAGATTTTCTAGGTATAGAGAACTTTTAAATTTAGATCCTACCTTATTCCCTAAATCAGAGAAGTTTTTCAAAGAAATTGTTTCTCTACCTATCTATCCTGGTTTGAGAAAGAAACAACTTGAATATGTTGTTGATTCAATAAAATCTATTTGGAATAATTATAGAAGGTAGGGGTAATGCCCCCTGGTATTATATGAATAAATTTATGTTTGATTGACTTGCTGCTGAAATGTAAGTTGCAACACCGCCTATTTTGATACCGTCAATCAGTTCTTCTTGCTTTATTCCCATTACATCCATTGACATTTGGCATGCTATTATTTCAATTCCGTTTTCAATTGCAGTCTTTATAAGTTCTTCGACTGAAGCGATATTTTTCTTTTTCATTAACCATCTTATCATCTTAGGACCAATACCAAACATATTCATTTTTGAAAGTTTTAATTCTTTTGTACCTTTTGGTAACATTATTCCGAACAATTTTGAGATTAGATCTTTTTTGACTTTGACTTTTGAGTTTTTCTTTAGAGCATTTAATCCCCAAAATGTAAAGAACATGGTTACTTTTTTACCTGATGCTAGTGCTCCATTTGCAATCACAAAGGATGCTATTAGTCTATCTAAATCATCATCAAATACTATTATTGTGGATGAGTTAAAGTTTGTGTTAACTATAGAGGTAGTTGGTTGATTACTTGATTTTTCTATTATTGCTTCTATTATTCCTTTGTCTTGTTTTAGAGAAACAAGTTTATTACCGGTTGCGTTAGCCCATGCCTTTATATCATTTGCAAATCCTGGATCTGATGCTTTGATAACAAGCTGTGATCCTAGTGGTACATTTTCAATGGACTGTTTTACTTTCAATATTGGGCCTGGGCATTGTAGTCCGCAAGCGTCGATTTCTACTACTTTTTTAAATTCAGGTTTTACAATTTCTTGGGTAACTAAATCTGAAAGATCCACTTTATAACCTGAGAATATATCTTCATTGCCTTGTTTTTGTGTTATAACTTCGTACATTTTATATCCACCTGTGAAGTTATATACTTCTTCAAATCCATTTTGGTAAAGTATTCTACAAGCTATATATGCTCTAAGTCCCACTCCACAGTATGTAATTATCTTTTTGTCTTTTGGTATCTTATTTAGATTATTTCTTATTTCATCAACTGGAATATTTACTGCTCCATCTATATGTCCTAATTGATATTCATCTGGTGTTCTTACATCAATTATGAATATGTTTGATCTATCTGAGTTTAGTAGTTCTTCAACGGTTATGATTTTTTGTTTTCCAAGTAATACATTCTCGGCAACATATCCAGCGAGGTTTACTGGATCTTTGGCAGAGGAATAAGGTGGTGCATAAGCGTGATCGAGATCGGTTAAATCAAAAACAGTCATCCCAGCCCATATTGCCGTTGATAGAACGTCTATTCTTTTATCAACGCCTTCATATCCCACTATTTGTGCTCCAAGTATTTTACCATCATCTGGAGAAAAAATTAATTTTAGTGTCATTGGTAATGCGTTTGGATAGTATCCTGCATGGTGAGATGGATGTATTATAATGTATTTGTAAGGTATTCCTTCTCTTTTGAGTAATTTTTCTGTTGCACCAGCCACTGCTACTGTTATATCGAATACTTTAGCTATTGCTGTTCCTATTGTTCCTTTGTACTTCCTTGTATTACCATATACTATATTATCTGCTGCTATCCTACCTTGTGAGTTTGCTGGCCATGCAAGAGGTATCCCTACCTTCTTCTTTATTACAGGGTGATAAACTTCTATAGCATCCCCTATTGCGTAGATATCTGGATCCGAAGTTTGTAAATATTCATTTACTATTATGTGCCCTCTTTCGCCTACCTCTAAACCTGCTTCCTTTGCTAATTTGCTTTCGGGTTTTACTCCTATTGACAAGAGTACCATGTCAGTTGTTATCTTTCTGCCGCTGCTTAGATTTACTATAAGTTTGTTATCTTCAGTTTTTTCAAAGCTAGCAACACTGTCTTTTAGATAAAATTCAACATTTTTAGTTTTTAAATGTTGATGGACTAATGTGGCCATATCGTAGTCAATTGCATTCATAACTTGCTCAAGTGCCTCAACTATCGTTACTAGTATTCCTCTATGTGCTAGGTTTTCAGCCATTTCAAGTCCGATAAATCCTGCACCAACTATGACTGCTCGTTTTGGTTTATTTGTATCTACAAAGTTTCTTATTCTATCAGTATCAGGAATATCTCTTAAGGTAAATATGTTTGGTAAATCAATTCCTGGTATTGGTGGCTTTACAGGTGTTGCACCAGGAGATAATATGAGTTTATCATATTTTTCTCTGTATTCTTTCCCTGTATTTAAATCTTTTACAATAACTTCTTTGTTTTTTCTATCAATGTTTATAACCTCACTTTTTGTTCTTATGTCAACATTAAATCTCCTTTTAAATTCCTCTACTGTTTGTACTAATAAATTGTTCTTGTCTTTTATAACATCTCCTATGTAATAAGGTAGTCCGCAGTTTGCATAAGATATGTACTCCCCTCTTTCAAAAACAATTATTTCAGATTTTTCATCAATTCTCCTTAGCCTAGCAGTAGCAGACATTCCACCTGCAACTCCTCCAATTATTACGTACCTCATATTTAACCTCCTTAAAAATACTCCCTACGGTAGGGAGATTACTAAGTTTAATTGTTTTATTGGTTTATATTCAAAAATACGAAGTATTATTAGGTTTAATTTGTTTTTTACTTTTGAAGTAGTTTTTAATTTTTGTATGCCTATTGTTAAATTTAATGGATTTAGCCCTAGGATGGGTAGGGATGTTTATATTTCTGAAAATGTTAGTGTTATAGGTGATGTTGAAATAGGGGATGAGAGTAGTTTATGGTTTGGTTCTGTCCTTAGAGGGGATATTTGCTATATAAAGGTTGGAAGTTGCTCTAATGTTCAAGATAATGCTGTTTTACATGTAGGTTATGATTTACCTGTTGTTATAGGAAATTATGTTACTGTTGGACATAGTGCCATTATTCATGGTGCTATAATTTCCGATTATGTAATAGTTGGTATGGGGGCAATAGTTTTAGATGGAGCAAAAATAGGTAGTAACGTTATAATCGGTGCTGGTACTGTTGTTCCACCTAAAATGGAAATACCTAATGGTGTTTTAGTTTTAGGGGTACCTGGGAAGATTGTTAGAGAACTTAGACAAGAGGAAATTGAAGGAATAAAAGTTAATGCTTTGGATTATGTTAAACTTGCGAAAATTATGAGGGGGGGGGTATAAACTTTAACTATGCCTTATGATAAGGAAGCTATAAATAAAGCTAAAGAAATAGGTTTTTTTGAAAGAAAGTTTGATGCTGAAGCTTTGAAAACAGATGAAAGAGAGAGACAAAAATTGGCTGAAAAATTAAAAAAACAAATATCATCTACTTCTATTGGTTCTAAAGCGATGAATGTAGAAGGCCAGATAGAGTTGGTGGAATTGCCTATAAGGCGGGAAGAGATTATAAATGTGGAGTTGTCTCTTTGGGATAGATTCTTAATGTTTCTTGCTTCCATTTTTGGTTTAATGTCATCTAGCGAGTATAAAAAAAATAAGTCTCTTAAGATTATTGAACAAAGGTTAAGAAAGAGTAAACCTCAGATGATTGATTTTTCTAAGAGAGCCCTTTCAGGTGATTTTGGTAAAGTAATACTTTCACTTTATGAGCAGGCTAAATTATTGAGAATTGTTTTTGATGTTTTTTTGAATAATGAAAACTTTTGGAGAGGAATTGGTGTAGAAAAATCTTCTTGTGAGTATTTGTTTGAATCAATTACCGGTCTTGGTGAAGTTGTTGAATCTTATAAAGATTTGAACATTGAATTTGTTAATAAAATAGTTGAAAAATCAACAAGTATGAGAAGTGCTATTAAATCTGTTGAGGATGAGATTAACTTTATTTTGAAGAGTATCCCTGAGGATCTTATAAAAAGGGCTGATAATGTATTTAATAGTATAATCAAACTCAGAGAGTTTGCTTATTTCGATTTTGAAACTATAGTTAGAAGGTTTACCCAAGTTTCTGATGTTAAGAGAGGAAGGGTTACATTTAAATCAGTTTCTCCTCAAGGTATTGTTAATTTGCTTAGAGATCTTGAGAGTATATTACTTTCCCTTGATGTTAGTGATGTATATACCAGTCAGTATGTAAATGTTATGTTGGATTACATAGAAAAATACGCGAAAAGTAGCATAGATAATTTTGCAGAAGTAAAAGAAAAAATTACTTCTCAAAAGTTTTTTCAAACCATGAATGATAATATTAGAAAACTTATGATAACTGATGTTATTTCTTACATTACTTCTGATCCTTTGCATAAGCCTTTTATAATAAAAACTTCTTATTCCTTATTTAAGGAATTTTCGAATGTTATTATGGATAAATACAAAAGACTTGTTTCTGCTGGTGTTGAGGAGAAGAATAATAAATTGCTTGAAAAGTATGTTAATGTTATTTTTGGTAAGAACGTTGAAATCAATGAGATTGGTATATATTCAACTAATGTTAGTAAATTATTTTCAAAGTATGGATTACCAATGTTTTTGTACCCTAAGGTTTTGGGTATAAGTAGCTTGTTTATTAAAGATGTTTGGGATAAATTTGTAAAGGATACGATTAATACTTTGGTTGTGAGTGGTTCTTTTTCTGAAAAAAATTTACAGAGAGCTTTGAATGAACTTATTGGTAAGGTTGAACCAATAAGAAATAAAATGATTGATTTCATTAGAGCAGTTGAGCAAGGTGGTGAATATCACGTTTTGCTTTCTAGATTTATTTCTAACCCATCGCTACTTTTGAATGAACAAAATAAGAAAATAGTTGAAAGAAAGATAATTATAATTAATAGTTTGTGTTTTGAGTTTTTGAATGCATTCAAAGATGTGTTTAAGAGTATGTATAAAATATTATCTTACATTGTTGATGATATTTACGCACCTTTTCCAAAAACTGTTGTTAATATACACAAAATAGGTGGTGTTCAAAATAAGCTTATTCTAGAAAATTTAGAAAGATCAACTGAGAAGTTGAATGCTTTTACTTTGTTACTTAGTCTATTTATTGAGGAGTAATAATTATGATAAATGTTAAATTTTCTGATATTGTTGGTAATGAAGTTTTAGGTTTTTCTAGCAGTGAGAATATAGAAAATTTTAGCTCGCAAGATGTATCAGAAGAGATTGGAAATATATCTCTGTTAACAGAAGTTAAAACTTATAAAACTTTTAATCCTAAGGAAGTATGGTTTTTTGATTCTACTTCTAGTTTGGATTTTGTCCTTATGACAAGAAAGGGTATATTAGGTTTTGTAACTGTTGCTTTAGGAGTTATTAAAACTCAATATAAAATGCCTATTCCTATTAGTGATGAAAGTATAGAATATGAGGTAAAGAGATTTATTATCCTTCCGGAAGATTTAGGTAATTTCCCTTCTTTGGTTATTGACAATAGTAATTGTAGATTTGATTTTATCGTTATTCGCAAACCTAGAATAAATAGAGTTGAAGTTTTATGGAAAGAAGTATTTTTGAAAGAAATTTTGCCTAGGCTTGAGAAAGATTTTATAATTGATAGATTGTCTAGCTATTTAAGTGATGAAATTATACTTATAAAAGATGGCCTTTTGGGTGAGATTGTAAACTCAAACTCATGTAGGTATATTTTTGGACATGTTAAAAACTTTAGTTTTCCTGAGATTGTTTTTGATGATGATCGTTTTAGATCTAGAGATAAGAGAACTGGCATATATGTTGTTGAAGGTGGTAGGGGTTTTCATTCTTACATAAACTTAGGTTATCCAGAAGTTAATAGGCCGTTTATCAATGTAAATAGAGGTACCTATAATTATTCTAGAGTGGATCTAGCGGGGTATTCTTTAAATGAGGTTGAAGAGATTGTTGCTAGATATGAATTTATTGCGGATTATTTAATTTATCTTACCACCTTGTTTTCAAATAGTCAAAGATTTCCTCAGAATGTGCCAATTATTGAATTTCTTGAATCGTTTTTGAGAAATGCTTCCGGTAATAAAGAAATAGTAAAGAGAGTTATAGAGAAGGTTGTAGCGGGTGATATAAAAATTTCAATACCTTAGTTTTTCCACCTTTACTGAGTTTGGGTAAGATTTCTCTAATGTTTGTAGAAATTCTTCGTAGGAATTTATTATTTTATCTACTTCGGACGTCCTTGTAGTTCTTATGTATCCTTTTCCTGAATTTAATCCAAACTCTCCTTCTAATTTTAAATTGTTAAAGATATGTATTATCATAAACTGAAATACTGCTGAAATACCTGCACAAACTATATCATTACCTTTTTTACCAAAGTTTGAATGTCCTTCCATTTTTATAATTATGTCGTTTTGAGTTTTTGTTATTTGTACTTTTACCATGCTAAATTAAAATTTTATATTAAATGAAATTTTAGGTCCTTCTGTAGAAATTGAAAGATTTTGAGTTAACAAAAATTCTTTTAGAGTATTGTTCCAGTAAATTGTATATAGTGTTGGCCTTATTAGGTTATAAGCATATCCTAAGATTGTTATTACTCCAAAGGCTACTTGTAATCCTTTTAACCTTTGATCCTCTTGATTTTGCAGTCCTACAGTGATTATTGAAGTAGTCCAAGGTGATATAAGTGCTATAGTTAATCCAGAACTATCACCAATTATTCCACTTCCTAAACCTGGAATAATTACGTTTACTGCTGTCCCTATTATAGTTAAATATAAAGGTAGTTCGTATTTTCTGAAGATCAGTTCCTTCGTTGCTCTATCAAGGAGTTTTAAATCTTCTTTTAAGGGTTTTCTTAAGGTTTCGTTAAAAATTTCTTGTTCTTTTATCAATTTCTCTATTTTTAAAGTAAGCTCTGCTTTAGATATAGTAGGAATTTCTTGTTTTGGAGTAGTTTCAACTTTTTCTAAACTATTTGTTTTTTGGATATTTGTTGATTGTGGCAATGTTATCTCAAGATTCATTGATTCGTTGTCAAGTAAAGTTATTGTTTTATTAAATATTACTTCCTTTGTTTGGTCATCTCTCACTATAATTGTGTGAGGAATTTTTGAAATAATTTTTATTGACAGATCCTTTTTATCTTTTGTTGAAAAAAGTATTTGGTCATTTAGGATAGCAGTAAATGTTCTTTCTTCTGGTAATTTGGAGACTATGTTTAAAGTTGCAAATCCTACTGATTGTCTTGAATAGAATGAAGAGATTTCTTTTGTTATATTGTCTGCTACTTCAAGTAGATCTTCTGATGATGTTTGTAACTTTTTTATTTCTATTCCTTTATTGTCATATATTGTTATTGAGAAAGTAAAAGTTTCTTTGTTTTTTTGATAAGAACCTATTATGTAGTTATCATATCCCGGGAATATTTTTATAATTTCCTGTATATTCCTATTTTTCACATCAAATGAAGATTCGTTTATGTTTATACCGGGTAGGTATTTTATGTACTGAATTACTGATTTTAGAACTCCTATAGATGCAGAAGCTATATCTTCATCAGTTTGGTTATAAAATGGAAATATTGCTACATTTTGACCAAAGGATGCTAAACTAAATATAGTTAATGTAAAGATCGAAAAAATTACTCTTCTCATAATATATATAATAGCATTTTAGGTTTGTAAAATCAAAATAAGTGAAGAAATACTTATCTTAGCTTTTTTATTTCCTCTTCGATGGGTATATTTTTTATTGGTTTTGTTTCGTCGGTCCAGTAATTGAAGATCTTTGAAAATGTTTCTATTTCTTCTATGCTTAGTAATAGGATTTTATCTCCAACTATTTTAGATAATATTTTGATGAGATTAGGTGATAAGTGTAGTTTTATATAATTTTTCTTTTTAATTATTTCTGAGAATGTATCAATAAGTTCATTAAAGGTATATTCTTTTGGACCTAGGAGGTTAAATTCTTTTTTAGTTATTTTCTCTTCTGTTGCTATATAAGATATAAAATTTGATAAAGTTGTTATTGATATAGGTTGTAGTTTGTAGTTTCCATCTCCTGGTATTGGTACTATGCCAAGCTTTAGGTAGGAGTATATTTTTTTAGTAAATGTACCTTCAGGGCCTATTACTATTGAAGGTCTTACGATTATCCAGTTTTCAAAAGATTCAACTACATACTTTTCTGCTTTGTATTTAGTTAGAAAGTATTCGTATTTAGTTGTTCCTGATGCTCCAATAGTACTTAATTGTAAAAATCTTTTTACATTGTTTTCTAAGCTTACTCTTACAAGCTGTTTTGCTGTTTCAAAGTTGTATTTCCAAAAAGTAATACCTTTCTTTTGGTTTTCTTTTCTTATCCCTACGAGGTTTATAACTATATCTACATTTTTCAGTTTACTGTAATAACTTTCTGGTAGTAAAAGGTCTCCTTCTATCAATTCTAGGTTTCTTAAGTAAGTTTTAGGTGAAAATTTTTCAATGAATTCTTCCATTTTTTTTCTGTCTCTGACTAGAGCTATTATTTTTATGTTCTTATATAGAAGTTTTTCAAGAACATTTTTACCTATAAATCCATTAGCACCTGTTAAAAATACTGTCATAAATTTATTTTGATACACTTGGGTTAATTTTTTCTAATAAACAAGGATATAAGGGGGGTTTAAAAATATTTTTAGTATCTTCAAGACAAAATTTACACTTCTCCTAAGTAGAAGTTGGGAATTTTAGAAATTTATTTTTGTTTCCCGCACACTTCCCCTATAGTTATATACAGGAGGCTTCGCCTCCTAGTAATACCTCTTAAGGATACACCTTCATTGCTTCCAATAAGTAAGTTAGAAAGGTTTTTCTTAATAAGGACTATTTTAGAAGTGAGAAAGATAAGGCATCTACTCCTAATAGAAGTTAAGAATTTTAGAAACTTCTTTTTGATCCCCACCCGCCCTTCTAGATTAGTGAAGGCTTCGCCTTCTCTTCTTCCATTAAGCAAGTTAAGAAAGATT
>JBMFQU010000029.1:0-17409 GCA_049968435.1 Brevinematia bacterium
CCCACCCTCCCTTTAGCTTCAACAGGAGGACTTCGTCCTCCTATGGATACCTCCTTTTAGCACCTAACTGGAGATATTGCCTTCTATAATGAAATTGCTTTCAATCTTAATTGAGTTAAGAATTTTAAGAAACTTCTTTTTGCTTCCCCCCCTTTTTGATTCTACAGGAGGCTATGCCTCCTAGTAGTACCTCCTCTTAACTATTCCCGAATTCCTAATTACAAATTCCTAACCCCTACTTAGCGAAGGCTACGCATTCACTACTTCCAATTAGAAGATAAAATTTTACTTACTCTAATAGAAATTAGTATTTTTTAGAAACCTCTTTTTGTGCCCCACCCGCCCTATTAGATTAGCGAAGGCTAAACCTTTACTGCTTCGAGTAGGAAAGTAAATTAGAAGAACTCTGTACTCCTATTAGTACCTATCTCTTAATCCTAAATCCCCAATTACGAAATATATCAATTATATTTTTTAAACATATTCTATTATTGTATTGAATAAAAAACAAAGATTTTTTATCATTGATATTAATGGAGGTTTACATGAAAAAAGTAATTTTAGCTATGATACTAAGTTTTATTTATCTTCATGCTTACCCTAGTATATTTAAAGAAGTAAAAAATGAAGCAGATGCAAAGAGTATGTATGAGAAATACAAGAATCTTTTTAACAACGATAAAAATAATTATGAATACGCTTATAAGTATTGTGCTTTTGCAAGATTTTATGGTTTTTACTTTTTGAAGGAGAAGAGCGAAAGGGAAAAAGTTTTTGAAGAAGCCAAAAATGCTGGTGAAGTTGCAGTAAAGCTTTCGCCAAATTCTCCAGAAGGACATTACTTTCTTGGTGTTGCTTATGGATCCTGGGCTGAAGAGAAAGGAGTAATGAACAGTTTATTTTTAGCAGGACCTATAGTTGACGAGATGACAAAAGTAATAAAAATAGATCCTTCTTTTAGAAATGGATCAGCTTATATGGTTAGAGGTAGAGTTTATCAAAAAGCCCCTGGATGGCCTATAAGTATAGGTGATAAGCAGAAAGCACAAGAAGACTTCGAAAAAGCAATAACATATACAAACAGACAAGCATACAGATACTATGCCGAGTTCTTAATAGATCAAAACCAAAAAGAAAAAGCTCTTGAAATTATTGAAAAAGGTTTATCATTACCACCAGGTGAAGAAAAAATAGTTGATGAGTACGAAATAAAAATGCTAAGCATTCTAAGAGATAAGATCAAAAAATAATTATACTATGTAGAAAAATATTTCGTTATCAATAACATTAATGGGTTTAAAGAAATTAAATCTCCATAGATATGAAACAATTATTGTACCATAAGAGAGTTCTTTTGATAGTTTAAACTCTAATTTATTGTTTGCTTCTTGGGTGAGAAAACAAAAAACGATAGTAGCATCCTTGATAGGATATTTCATAAAGTTCGCCCAAACTATTTTCACCTTATCATCAAGTCCTAACAATTTCACTCTGAGCTTAGCTACCAAATACCTAATTGGATCAATTTCAATTCCCACTGCTTTACAACCATATTTCTTTGAAGCTTCTATTACAAATCTCCCATCCCCACAGCCTAAATCATAAATTACATCTTTTTCACTTGGACTAAGATAATCCAATATTTTTCTAATAACTCTCATAGGAGTTGGATCCCAAGCTGCACCAATTTTCCAAGTCCAAAGTAAAGAAACAGTAAGTAAAATAAAAATTAATCCAATTACCCACCAACCAAACCAGAAACTAATAAAAGCAACTATTAGAAAAAACAAAGTTAAAAATAACCATACCATATTCAGAAATAAATCTCACCTACGTTTGAAATACTTATAACTTTATATCTTTCAATTTTATTACCGTCAGGCAATACTTCCTCAAATCTGGATAAGTAAAAAATATATCCACCTGCATACTGAACCGATGAATTCCAAACCAAGACATTAGCTTTCCAAGAGAAAATACCCACTTTTCTTTTTTCTTCTTGTGAAAAATCTTTAGAACTATAAATTTTAAAAAACTCAATTTTCGAACCTGCAATAAACTTATTTTTTAACTCCTGAAAATAACCATAGTTGACAGAACCACCAGAAAAAAGAGAATAAAAAACACTGCCTCCAGAAACTTTTTCTAGCTCTTCTAAATTAGAAGTCTGAATGTAAACAATAAACTTTTCAACAGTATTTTGAATATTTTTTAACTCAATAGTATTCAAAATGTAAGAAACAACTAAAAAAATAATCACCAAAACAAGAACAATTATTAATAATATCCAAAAATATTTTTTCATAATTTTGAAAATTATTGTAAAAGAGAAATTTATAACTTTTCAAAGAAAAAATATCTTTTATTACCACACCCAACTTTAACAGGAGGACTTCGTACTCCTATTAGCACCTCCTTCAGCCGTCCAAAGCAGGACCTACCTTCATTGTTTTCGATGAGTAAGTAAATTAATATTAATTTTCTTTTAGGAATAAAAATATAAAGCATTCACCCCTAATAGAAGTTAGAAATTTAAGAAAGCTCTTCTTTTTTTCTGTACCTTATCATTACTAAGAGAATGAATGAAAGTATCATTGAAAAATCTACTTATTAAGTAGTGTATTTTTTATTAATTTAAACAAACAATTTTATGCTATTATCTAAGTTTATTGTATTTTTGTATTCTTCATAATATCCTAAGCATCTCACTCTCGAATCATTTACTTTTATGAGTTCTGGTAGTGTATTTGTGCATATTTCTTTTGAAAAAACGCATCTATCCGCGAATGGGCACCCATTTTTTAGTTCTAAGAAGTTAGGTACTCTACCAGGAATATAACTTAGTTTTTGATTTTTTTCGTTTACTGTTGGTATTGAAGAAATGAGTTTCATTGTATAAGGATGTAATGGAGTGTTGAGTATTGTGTTTGCTTTACCTTCTTCAAGTATGTATCCTGAATACATTATTAGTATTCTATCACATATTTCCTCAGCAAGGAATAGATCATGAGTTATAAATATTAAAGATATTCCGAATTCTTCTTTTATTGATTTAAATAGTTTTATTATTTCTTTTTGTACTGTAACATCGAGAGATGTTGTTGGTTCATCTGCTATTACTATAAGAGGTTTTAGTAATAGTATCATTGCTATTATAACTCTCTGTAACATTCCTCCACTTAATTGGTGAGGAAAACTATTTAAAACTCTAATAGGTGAAGTTATCTCAACTTTTTTTAAAAGTTTAATGAATTCACTTTCAATAAGTGGGTATGCTACTCCATGGGATTCTGCAAGTATTCTTATTTGATCCTTTATCTTGAGTATGGGGTTTAATGCGTTGAATGGATCTTGAAATATTATTGATATTTTCCTGCCTCTTACTTTTGAGAAATCTTCAATTTTTATCCCTTCAAATATTATTTCTCCTCTGATTTCAAGTGATTCTTGCAAAATACCTAGTAGCGAATGTGAAGTTAATGTTTTACCTGAGCCACTTTCTCCAACGATTCCTAATACTTCACCTTTGTTTAACTTAAAATTTATATCTCTTACTATGGATTTACCTGTTTGTTTGTGAATTATTGATAGATTGTTTACTTCTAGTAAGCTTTTGGACATAAATTATATTTTTTGTTCCTCTCTCCTTAGCCTTTCTTTTTCAAGTTCTATGACAATTGGTGAAGCGATAAATATTGAAGAATAAGTACCGCTTATTATTCCTATTAGTAATGATATAGAAAAACCTTTTAGGTTTTCTGGTCCCCATAAAATAAATGCTATGGTTACAAGTAATGTTGTGAATGATGTAAGAATAGATCTTACTATTACTTGTCTTATACTTTTGTTAACTATGTATTCAATTTCAGAGGATTTTGCATTTTCAAAATTTTCTCTTATCCTATCGTATACTACAACTGTGTCTGTGACAGAGTAACCTAGTATTGTTAATATCGCTGCTATTATTGTTATATCAATCTCAATATTGAATAGAATAACTACAGTTAAAACTATAAGGAGGTCGTGTATTAAAGAAATAATTGCTCCAAGTCCAAATATCAGGTCAAATCTTATACCTATGTATATCAAAATTAATATTGCTACAACTGCAGAAAGTAGCATTGCGTTTCTAAAGAATTCTTGACTAAGTCTTGGTCCTACCGTACTTTCTCCTCTTATATCTACTTCTTTAAATTCGGATTTTAAAGTAGATTTTAATTTCTCAACATCTTCTATATAGTGTTCTCTAACTCCTATGCTTATTAAAAATATTTTGTCCTTTGGATCTCCTACATAGGTTATATCTTTTGTAATTCCTGTTGAGGATATAACTTTTCTTACTTTGTCAATATTTGCTTCATCATCTTTTATTTGTACTTCTAGTCTTGTACCTCCTGCGAAGTCAATACTTTGCTTAAATCCACCTTTCACAAAAAATGCAATTATTCCAATAATGATAATTACTATAGAAACTCCAATGAAGTAAAACCTATGTTTTACAAAATCTAAATTCCTTACTGGTTCAAGAAAATTAAACATGTTCTCCTCCTTAAATTAGTATTGGTAAATATCTTATTTTTAGTTTCTTTACTACTAGTTCTGCAAGGAATCTTACAACTAGTACCGAAGTAAATAACGAAACTATTATACCTACAAGTAAGGTTGTACCGAATCCTTTTATAGGTCCATACCCAAATTGAGATAATATAAAAGATGAAATAATTACCGTTATGTGTGTGTCTATAATAGTTATAAACGCTCTTTCAAATCCTATTTTCATTGCTGTAATTAAATCTTTACCGTTCTTTAGTTCCTCTTTTATTCTCTCAAACTGTAATACATTTGCGTCAATCGCCATACCAATCGTTAATGCTAAACCTGCAATACCTGGTAGAGTTAGTGTTGCTCTAAATAAAGCAAGCCCCGCTAATGTTAATAATAAGTTAAGTATTAGTGATATGGTTGTTACTACACCGAAAGTCTTGTAGTAAAAGATTGCAAAAGTAAAAACTAATAGTAACCCGATTAATGCTGCTTTTGTACCTTGATTTATACTATCTGAACCTAAGGATGGTCCTATTGATCTTATTTCAACTTCTTTTAGTTTTACTGCCAATGCACCAGATTTTAAAACTGAAACTAGGCTATTTACTTCTTCGACTGAAAAGGTACCGGTTATCTGGCCTCTTCCCCCTAGTATTTCTGTTTGTATTACCGGAGCACTCCTTACTCTACCATCAAGTACAATTGCTAATCTCTTACCAACGTTATTTTTTGTTACATCTGCGAAGATGTCAGCACCTTCAAGCGTGAGAGAAAAATCAACTACTGGTCTTCCAAACTGATCTTGACCAGGTATCGCATCTTTTATATAACTTCCATCAAGTACTGTCTCTTTTTTTAATACAATAAACCCTTTAAGTTGAGGTACTCCGTATTCATCTGTTTCGTAGTATCCGTATATTTCATCTTCTGCTGGTAATGTATTATTACTTAAAAATTCGTTAGGATCTTTTATTAATCCTTTCTCATTTAAATATTTCTTCTCTATATTATTCATATATTCATCGTCAACGAATTTAAACTCAAGCTTACCTGCTTTACTAATTGCTTCTCTTGCTTGAGCAATACTTGATATCCCTGGAAGTTCTACAGATATTCTGTATCCTGATTCTTTCCTTATAACTGGTTCAGAAACACCAAATTGATCAAGTCTATTTCTTAAAACTTCAAGTACCACATCTACCTGCGATGTTAATTCTTTTTCGTATTCTGTATTTACTTTTTCTATATTTCCTTCAAATTTTTCAAGTAGATAATTTGTCATATCTGTTGGATCAGGTTCAAGGGTAATATAAATTCCACCTCTTAAATCAAGTCCTATGTTTATTACAGTGCTATTTCTAAGCTTCTTTATTTCGTTATACTTCTTTTTAAGTTCAGGAGATAACCTACTAATGTCTTCTACAGAAAGAGAAAGTAGGTTTTTATCAGTTTCTGGTACTACAAAGTACCATTCATATGTTGGTTTTAATATTAAAACTCCTATAAGTATTACAATAATTATGATAAAGAATTTAAACCAATCCATATCTCACTCCAAAATTTGAACCAATTATAAACAAAAGAATTTTTTAAATTCTATTTAGCGATGTAAAAAATCAAACTAATTAAATCGTTTTTGAAAAATTTAATTATTATAATCTGTGATTTTTGAAATTATATAGGCGTATAATTATAACTTTGAAATTGAGCACAAATTTTGGTATTATATTTTATAAAGGAGGGGTTTATGAAATTACTACACTTAATTTTAACTATTTTTATTCTGATAGTTGCTTTTACTACTAATATTTCTGCTGAGAATTTTAATACTAAACTGAAGGGGTTTGGTGCGTTTATTCTGAGTGCTGTTTATAATCCTAGCATGTCGGATATTAATTCAACTCTTGAAAGTTATGGATTTAATAGGGTCGGTGATGTGTCTTTTGGTTTAGGTGGTATGGGATTTGGTATTGTCAAAGATAAATTTTTAATTGGTGGTACTGGAATTGGTATATTGCCCTATTCAACTGAAGCTAAAATAAATGGAACTAATATTATTGCTGAAATTGGTGGTGGTTATGGTTTCTTTGAATTAGGCTATAATGTTACGAGTGAAAGTAGTTTTATATTATCGCCTATGCTCGGAATTGGAGGAGGTAGTACTATGCTAAACTTTTCTGTTAAGGATATGGGAACTTTAGACTTTGATACTGTTGTTAAAAATCCAGTTAGTAGAGAATTTAGTGTTTTCTATGGTGGTTTTGGTATTGAGTTAGGATTTTTAGTATTTGGTAATTGGGAGATTTTTAAAGATGTAAGAGAATGGGGAGCTCTTAAGGTAGAAAGTACTAGTTCAATAGGTTTAGGCTTCAAAATTAGTTATGTATACATATTTGGAATCAATGACATTCATGTTATAAATGAACCTAGTTATAGTGGGCATAATGTTTTTGCTTCATTTTTGGTAGCTTTTGGAGGCTCTACTTCTGTTAGTACTAATAACTAAATTTAATTCTTAATCCTATCAAGGATTAATTTCCTTATATAGAAATTTTAGCCTATTTTGTAGATATTAAAATGCCTAAAAGGGGGTGTGTAGTTCCCCTTTTCTATTGAATCTAATGTGAGGGTAAAGTATTAAAAGAATTTCTAATTCAATTAGGAAATATAAAATTCTATCTTCTTATGTTATGGGAGCAGAGAAGGTAGATTTTATCTTTTTGACTTTCTAACTACTCTAATAGGAGGTATTCATAGGAGAGCGTAGCCCTCCTATAGATGCTTAAGGGCGTGTGGGAAGCAGAAAGAGGTTTTCTTAAAACATTTCTAATTCAATTAGAAGAAATAAAATTTTACTTTTTAATTCTCTAATAAGAGGTAATTAAAAGGAGGCAAAGCCTTTACTAAATTAGAAATTATGGAATAGTTAATATACAATAGGCAAAAGTTGGAATATAATAAAAAAATTTTTCAATTTATTGAAAGTTTTAAAAAACTTATCTAAAATACCTAAGTAAGGAGGTAATATTATGAGTTTAGTTAACGTAGAACCAGATATTAATTTTCTGAATGCCAGAGAATTTGTCGACTTCATAGCAGAAAAGTATAGAGACAAGAAAGCATTAGGTATGCCAATTTCCGAAGATAACCTAGAGGAGTATATATGGTATTCTTTTTCTGACATAAAGGAATTTGCAAAGTCTATCGCTTATTATCTAACGAAAGTATTAGGGTTGAAGAAAGGAGACAGAGTTTCTTTAATATCAGAAAACAGAGCAGAATGGGGTTTATGCGCTTTAGGAACCGTTTATAATGGATTCGTTTTAGTACCTATTGATGTCAGAATGTCTCAAAGTGAAATTAAGATGATTTTAGAGCATTCTGAAAGTAGAGTTATTTTTATTTCAAAAAATATGTACAAATATTTAAAAGATGATATTAATTTAAATAATTATCACATTATAACAATTGATTCAGAAATAGAAGAAATAAAAGCACCAAGCATTGAAGAGATAAGGGATAAGTACTCTGATAAAGAGATAAAAAAGTACAACGAAATTGGACCTGATGATCTCTTTGAGATTGTTTATACTTCAGGTACTACTGGACTATCAAAAGGTGTTATGCTAACACATAGAAATATAATGTTTGAAGTAACTGTTTTACCTCCGCTAGGAGATCTTTCTCCTAAAGACAAAGTATTGTCAATACTACCTCTTAATCACACTTACGAGTCAACGGCAGGTTTGTATACCCCGTTATATAGTGGAACTTCCATAATATACTCACCTTCTCTGAGCCCTAAGATAGTCATAGAAATAATATCAAGACAGAAAATAAACAAAATGGTAGTAGTACCTCTCTTCCTTGAAAAGATAACAGATGCCATTTTGAGAAACATTGAAAAATCTGGAATTATTTTAAAATCTTTAGTAAAAACATTAATGGGTATCGCTTCTCTATCAAGAACAATCACAGGAAGTAATGGATTAAACAAATACTTACTATCCATTATAAGAAAGAAAGCAAAGCTTTCTAGTATTGAATTATTCATCTCAGGAGCAGCACCTCTTCCAGAAAGAGTTGCTAATTTCATAGAACTAATTGGAATAAAAATATTACAAGGATATGGACTTACAGAATCTGCACCTGTTGCAACTCTAAACCCAATGAATAAACCTAAAAACAAATCTGTTGGTAAGCCTATTCCAGGAGTTGAAATAAAAATTGATTCGCCAAACGAAGAAGGTATTGGGGAAATATTAATAAAAGGACCTAACGTTATGAAGGGGTACTATAAAAACCCAGAAGCTACCGAAGAAACATTGGTAAACGGTTATCTTAGAACAGGTGATTTAGGCTACATTGACGAAGAAGGATATGTGTATATAACAGGTAGAATAAAAAACATAATAGTAACTCACGGTGGGAAAAATATTTATCCTGAGGAAATTGAAGAAAAACTTAATGAATCACCTTACATTTCGGAAAGTCTAGTAATCGGTAAAAAGATAAGTAAAAATGAAGCAATAGGAGAGGAACCGTTTGCATTTATTGTACCTGATTTTAGTTACATTGAATTTGAGAGAGAGACACCTTTACACAAAATTGACTTCAAAGAAATTGAAGAGATAATTGACAAAGCAATTAAAGAAATTAACTTAAATTTACCCGAATATAAAAGGGTAAAAGGTTACAAGATTCTTACAGAAGAACTTCCTAAAACATCAACTAGAAAAATAAAAAGATACTTATTCCAGAAAAATGATAGCCTTTAGTTAGCTTAACTTTTTTTAGCTCTCTTAGCATAATAAAGAGATTCATCAGCCATAGAGAGGATTTTAAAAATATCATATGAAGAAGAAGCAGCATCACTTATTCCGATAGACATTGAGAGTCTTTTACTTCTAGGTATTTTAATTTCCTCTGCTCTATGCGGAAAGATTATATCTAAATAAAACTCATCTTCAAATATCTTATACCATCTCTTTACTGCCTGTTTAGCTTTATTCAAATCTGTATGCGGCATTATGACAACAAATTCATCCCCACCAAACCTTCCAACAAAATCATACTTTCTAACTACTCTCAACAATCTAGTACTAAACTCCTTTAATATAAGATCTCCGATCAAATGACCGAAAGTATCATTATAATATTTAAAGTTATCAAGATCAATCATAACCAAACTGAAGTTATAATTTTTATTTCTTTTACAACGTTCTATTTCTCTAGAGAGGAAGTTCTCTATCTCAATGCGATTGTATAACCCCGTAAGGAAATCAGTTTTTGCAAGTTCTTCAACTTTTTTAACATACCTTATAGCTTCTAACTTTGTCGTAAGGAAAGAAATAGCAAGTTTAATAAAATTAAAATTATCGTAAGATATAAAGCTATCTTCACTATCAGAAAAAAGCACAAAGTATCCTTTTACCTCTCTATTTGAAAAAATAACTGGTATAATAGCATAACAACTTATAAAAGAACTCTTACCCTTAATACTATAAACTGAATCATTCAAATTAATTTGCTTTATCAAACTCTTTAGATTTTCATCAAGGTGCTCAGAATAAATAAAAATGTCATTAACTTTATCCCAAAAAACAACATTCTTAACAAGAAAGGAATTATTTATTAACCTAATTGTTCTACTTATTATCTTACTTTCATCTGATTCTCCTAGTAAGATCTCTTGAACCTTGAGAAGGAAATTCGCATCTTTTCTCTTACTCTCTAATAGAACAAATTGCCTTTGATTTTTTGCCTCCTTAAGAAGTAAGGTAGTTTGAATTCTTAACTTAGGTAACCTTACACACATCTTATCAGAAGAAAGAAGTTCACCATACCATTTATAGTTTCTTCTTTTATCCAAAAACATCGTTTTTAACCTACTAGCTTCAACTTTATTACCACAAAACTCTAGAGTTTCGATTAAATCTTTCAAAATTTTAACCTCAACATATTCAAATCCTTCCTTAGTTATAAAATTGAGAGCTTTCTTCAAAAAACTTACTTTTCTCTCAGTATCACCAAATATCATTGATAGTCCCCAGTAGTAAAAACTGATAGTTTCTGTATCTTGCTTAAGTATATCTTTCTTACTCAAAGAAAGCAGATTTTTAGCAAATACAGAAGATTCACCTTGTTTCCTCCTTATATACATATCCATTACCCAAAGTTTTATATCAGAATGTATTGGCAACTTCTTAAAATTAGCCTCTTCTTTTACTTTTAATAAAGTACTCAAAACATTAGAAGCACTGGGAAAATCATTTAAAATCATGTAAAGATATGAAAAATTAACCAAAGTCATGCAAACTTCTTTTATATCAAGTTCTTTTAAACTCTCTTTTAAGGCCCTGAGAGAATAATTGTATGCCTCCTTAAAATTGCCTGAAGTGTAACTTATATAAGATAAACTATTATATATATGCGAAATATTAGGTAAAAACAACTTTTTTGCAATCTTTACTGATTTTTTATCATACGTTATAGATTTACCAATTTCACCAATTTCAATAAATATATTTGCTATAAAATGATAAATCAGAGATAAGTGAAAATAATCTCGTTGCTCCTTAAAAAACTTTTCAGAATCAAAAGCAAGTAAAAGAAAATCTTTATAATTTATAAACCCTCGCCCAGTCACAAGCAAGTAGTAAAAACTAGTAATATGTCGGTACAACTTTGTAAAAGATTCTTTATTATCTCTAACAAAGTAAAAAAAATTAACAGCTTCTTCACCGTAAATATACCCTATAAAGAAAAGTAACGCTTTGGATAATACTTCTTCTTTCTTAATTCCTGATCTTTTAGCAAGTTCGTAAGATGTTAGCGCAGCAGAATGCGCAAAGTACCATCTAGATGGCGATATAGCATAAAGATAACCTAGCAATCTATAAAACCTTGAAAGAAGCGAATAATCTTCAGTTTCTTTTAAACTCTCTAGGAGCTCCAATAGTAAATCAATTCCTTCATCAATTTTCCTACTACCAACCAAAGCAAACACCATTTTTTCTACGAAATCTGTATTCTTTTTTAAATTAGGATTCAATTTAATTAATTTCTCACCAATCAATACACAAGACTCCCAAGCCATCCACTTAAAGAACTCATCAAAACAATAGTTTACAAGATTACCATCAGATCTCAAAGCCTTATTGGTAAGTTTACTAAAATCGAAAAACTGATATAAATAAAACTTTATTCCCTCCTTATCAAATAGTTCATATGCCGAAGTACCCTGAGAAAGTTTTATATCCTCAATAAAAACAAACTTTATATTCTTACTTTTAGCAAAACTTAGCAATATTTTAATTAGAAATACAGAAGAAATAAAAATTCGAGCATCCTTTAAAAAAATAAAAACAACTTCTACCTTCTTCTTTTCCAGAATTTCCAAAAAACATTGACTTATGAATATAAAAATCTCGTTTCTCCTTGAAATAAGTTCGTTAAATTCAAAATATTCATCAAAAAACTTAAGAAAAGAAAAACCATTATCACTTCCTTTAATTAAAGAAATCAAGTAATTACTAATTTCACTACTAACCATACCAGTTAAGTAAAAATCATCAGAATAATTTTCAACGACGAAATCCAAAATAGGACTAAAAGGTCTATTACCCTGTGTCAAAACTATGAAATTATTTGAATTAATTGAAAAAGTTTTCAGAAAATCTTCACCATAGTTAGTTTGAACAAATAAAAGATTATATTGATTTAAGTAATCTAAAATATTTTTCATACTAATGGAACTTCTTTATCTTTAGCTTATTTTTTACATAAATTGACTCATCTTTAATAATGTCTTTCACACCTACAATTTTATTTACATAACGTGCTAAAACAAAAAGATAGTCCGATAATCTATTCAAGTACTTTATAGCATTTAAATCTATAGGGTAGAGTTCTGAAAGTTTAACAACCCCTCTCTCTGCCCTACGACATACAGTTCTTGCTATATGTATAAAGGAAGATATTTTACTACCACCCGGTAATATAAATTTCTTCAATGGTTCTAAATTACCCTCCATGTAGTCTATTTCATTCTCTAACTCACTCGTCCAAGATTCAAGTTCTTTTATTTCCCCACCTATAACCAATGTACCCGTATCAAATAATCTATTTTGAACTGAAACCAAAAAGTCAATTATTCTTTCTACTTCTTTACCTACTTCTTCAGAAGCATTTTCAAACTTCAAGTCATTAAGATGAGAAATAATAACACCTAACCAAGAGGTTAATTCATCAATTTCGCCGTAGACTTCTATCTTTATATGACTTTTCCTTACCTTTCCACCACCTAAGGTATAAGTCTCACCATTATCACCAATTTTAGTATAAATCTTAAGATTCGACATAAATAAAGTATAAAACATATTTCTTACTTTGTTCAAAAATAATATATTTCTTATTAAAAATCTTTGCATAATAACAAAAAATACTTTTATAATAACCTCCCAGTGAGAGGCAACTATGAAAGTATTAGTAGCAAATAGAGGGGAAATTGCAATAAGGGTCATAAGAACATGTAAAGAGCTAGGATTTAAAACTATTGCTGTTTATTCTGAAGCAGATAAAGATTCATTACATAGGAAGATAGCAGATGAAGATATATGTATAGGAGGAGCATATAGCAAAGATTCTTATCTAAACATTCCGAACATAATAAGTGCAGCAACAGTCAAAGGTGCAAATGCTATACATCCTGGATATGGGTTTTTATCTGAAAATGCAAAATTCTCGGAGATATGCTCAAAGCATGGTTTTGTGTTCATAGGACCTTCCCCGGAAGTAATAACAATGATGGGAGACAAATCAACAGCTAAAAATACAATGAAAAAATTTAATGTACCCATCGTACCAGGGAGTGAAGATTTAGTAAAGTCAATTGATGAAGCAATAGAGATAGCAAGATATATAGGATATCCTATTATAATAAAAGCAACAGCAGGTGGCGGCGGTAAAGGTATGAGAATATGCTATTCAGATGAAGATTTAAAGAAACTTCTACCACTTACACAAGCAGAAGCGCAAGCTGCTTTTGGTAATCCCGGAGTGTATATTGAAAAGTATATACAAAATCCAAAGCACATTGAATTTCAATTTATAGGAGACAAGTTCGGAAATTCAGTTGTTTTAGGTGAGAGAGATTGCTCAATACAAAGAAAACACCAAAAATTAATAGAAGAAGCACCAGGCCCAACCATAACTTCAGAACAGAGAGAAAAAATGATAAACATTGTAAGAAACGCTGTAAGCTCAATAGGCTATGTTGGAGCTGGTACTATGGAATTCATAATGGATCAAGAAAATAATTTCTACTTTATGGAAGTTAATACAAGAATACAAGTAGAACATCCAGTAACAGAAGAAGTAACAAACTACGATCTGATAAGGGAACAAATATTAGTAGCTCTTGGTGAAAAATTATCAATAAAACAAGAAGACGTTAAATTTAATGGACATGCAATTGAATTTAGAATAAATTCCGAAGATCCATTCAACGATTTTAGACCTTCACCAGGGCAAATAAAAGTATTACATTTACCAGGTGGATACGGAGTAAGAGTAGATACTCATATCTACCAAGGATATGAAATACCAATGTATTATGACTCAATGGTAGCAAAGCTAATAGTATGGGGAAAGTCTAGAGCAGAAGCCATAGCAAGAGCAAAAAGATCATTAAGCGAGTTTGTAATAGAAGGAGTACCAACTACTATACCCTTCCACCTAAAAGTACTCGAAAACCCAACATTTATAAGTGGTATGCACACAACGAAGTTCTTAGAAGATTTTGAATTATGACAAAAAAATCTATAGATAAAATAAGAAACTTAATCCAAGAAAATTTTTGGGGAATATTCTATTCTTCAATAGCCTTAATATCATTTATCTTAATTCTATCCCTAGGAATAGGAAACTTTATACTTCTTCTATTAATAGTTTTAATAACTTTCATAGTTGGAAATTCAAAAGACAAAGGTAAATCAATAATTCAAACTATAAATGAATATATAGATAAAATAAATAACTTTATAAAGAATCTAAAAATATGATATTAATCATTGATACTTCTTATTCTAATCTTCTTTCTTTAGGCATAGTAAAGGGGAATTTCATTTTATCAACTCAAGTAAAAGGTGAAAATTCATTTAAACTTTTCTGGGATACCCTAGGAAAACTTTTAGATCTATCTAAATCGAAGAAAGATGAAATAAATATTGTAAGCGTTTCCATAGGCCCTGGACCATTCACAGCATTAAGAAACGGAATAAGCATAGCAAGAACTATATCCCAAATAAAAAACATACCTATCGTAAAATTTTCATTAACAGAGGTAATTGAGGAACATTTTAAAAACTTAGAACCTAGTATAATCTTTGACGGAAGAGCTAAAAAGTTGATAATTAAAAGACATAAAAACCTAAACTTAGAACTTATAAAAATAGATGAACTAAAATATCTAGATGGAAACTTAATTTCAGTTGGATGTAAAGAAATACTTAAAAACTCGGAAATCAATAAAATTTCAATCAACTATGAATATTTACCAATAGAAATGATATTTGATACTATAAAAACCAAGATAGAAAATAAAGAATTTTATAACTTTAACGAAGTTTTACCAATCTATCATAAGTAAAAAGGGGAAGAATCCCCCTTGATTATCCTCTTAATAGAGCGAGTATTGCTTGAGGTCTTGCATTTGCTTGAGCAAGCATTGATATACTAGCATTTAATAATATTTGATTCTTGGTGAAATCACTCATTTCATTAGCCATATCTGTATCTCTTATTCTAGATTCAGCAGCTTGCATATTCTCATAACCTGTTAACAAAGATTTAGCAGCATAAGTTAATCTATTTTGATAAGCACCAAGATCTGCTCTTTGTTTATTAACCTTAGTAAGGGCTTTATCAATCAAACCAATAGCTGCGTTTGCCTTATCAGGCGTTGAGAGAGATATAAATGAAGCAGTCAAAGGATTACCAACCGGATTCTTTAAACCGAGTCCCTGGGAGTTCATAGTACCTATAAAAATCTGAATTCTCTGATCCATATTAGCACCGACATGTAGCCACATACTGGCAGTAATGCTATTTTCACCCGTAAACTTAGCAAATCTACCTGTTAATAAGTTCATACCATTAAACTGAGCGTGAGAAGCAATTCTGTCAATTTCTGCAATCAACGCAGAAACTTCAACTTGGATATAAAGTCTGTCTTCATCGGTATAAATACCATTAGATGCCTGAACTGCCAATTCTCTTAACCTTTGAAGAACCTGAGTAGTTTGTTCAAGATACCCTTCAGCTACTTGAATAAATGAAATACCATCTTCTGCGTTCATTTCAGCTCTTCTTAAACCTCTAATTTGAGATCTCATCTTCTCAGATACAGCAAGACCTGCAGCATCATCACCGGCTTTGTTAATTTTCATGCCGGAAGAAAGTTTTTCAACATTTGAATCAACATCCCAACCTTTGGTTTTAACCATTCGGTTGGCAAAAATTGAACTAATGTTATGGTTAATAATCATACACATCCTCCTTGATGTTTTTCACTGGGCATCCATGCCCAGCATTTAATAGAATTTTCGTAAGTTTAAAAAAAACCTTTAATTTTTACTTATTTATAACATTCTGAGGTTTGCCATCAAAAAAGGATTTTATATTGTCAACGGTAGTCTGCGCGATCCTCCTAACAGATTCAATACTATTAAAAGCATTATGAGGAGTAAAAACAACATTCTCTCGATGTAGAAGTATATTACTTTGGATGAGTTTCACTATTCTTGAATAATCAGAAGAATCAACCATTAAAGTATCTTCTTTCATTAGTTCCTCTTCTCCTTCAATTACATCTAAACCCACTCCAGCAATTATACCCTTATTAAGACCATAGATCAATGCATCATTATCTATCAAAGCCCCTCTAGAAGTGTTTATTATTATAATTCCTTTTTTCATTTTTTTAACAGTATCAATATTAATAATATGGTGTACTTCAGGGAAATAAGGTATATGTAATGAAATAACATCAGAAGTAGAAATAAGTTCATCAAAAGAGACATACTTAAACCCTAGCAAACTACTCATAAGAGTATTAGGAAACTTATCATAGGCAACTACATCCATACCAAACCCTAGAGCCATCTTTATAACATGTAATCCTATCTTACCAGTACCTATAATCCCCATCCTCTTACCTCTAAGATCAAAACCTCTAAGCCCTTCTATTGAAAATTCCCCTCTCAATGTTCTAACATAAGTTTTATGAATGTTCCTTGAAAGAGACAATATCAAAGCAAAAGTATGCTCAGCAACAGTATTCTCACCATAGTTAGGAACATTAGAAACAGGTATGTTTTTACTCTTAGCATAAGCATAATCTATATGATCAAAACCTGTAGATCTAGTAGATATAAACTTTAGATTAGGCAAAGAATCTATCAATTCCTTTGAAACTTTTGAATAAATAAATGTACAAACAACATCAACATCTTCATAAGATTCTTTTCTAACTTCTTGAATGGTTTGTTTAAAAAACTTCAAATCGTTACCCTTCAGCTCTTTCTTATAAAAACTCCTCTCACAATCCTCTTTAACCTCAAAAAAAGCAATCTTAGCCATAAAATACCTCCTAAAACCAACTATTTTAGTAGTAATTTATTTGAATTTTATCATATATTTCAAATTATTATCAAAAGTGTTCAAAAATATTCTTAATATTCCCTTTCTTTTAGAGTAGCGAAGGCTTCACCTTCATTGCTTGCATTGTAAGATAAAATTTTTATCCCTACTAATACAAATTAGGAACTTTAGAAAATCCTTTTAGTTCCCCACCCACCCGCC
>JBMFQU010000030.1:0-16508 GCA_049968435.1 Brevinematia bacterium
TAAAAGTTATTTGATAGCCTCAGAAATTTTGAGAAACTTCTTTTACTACTTTCCCTATTAGATTAGCGAAGGCTTCGTCTTCACTTCTCCCATTAAGCAAGTAATTTAAGAAGCTTAATCCTCATATTTTAGTAGTTCTACTTTAATTGTTTGGAATAATTAATGTAGAATTTTCAAAATCTTCTTATAGAAATTTGAACAAGGTAATGAAAACTATTATAATAAAATCTAGAGATTTTAACTAATATTTATATCAAGATACCTTTAAGACTAGGAATGAACAAAGCATGGATAATTTGATAGATAAGTTAGACAGAATAATAAAAGAATTGGAGTTAATAAATAGAGGTGAACCTTTCTATACAAAAATAGACAAGGTAAAAACTAAAACGGAAAAACAAGAACAAACGATCGACAGTAAAGTTTCAGAAGCGAAAGAATTAGAAATAAAAAGGATAGAAGAAGAGATAAAAAAATGTAAAAGTTGCCCACTACATTTAAGTAGGAAGCAAGCAGTACCTGGATATGGAAATTACAATGCAAAGCTTATGATAATAGGAGAAGCACCTGGAAGAGAAGAAGATATTCAAGGGAAACCTTTTGTTGGAAGAGCAGGCCAGCTACTTACAAAACTTTTAGAGGAAATAGGTATAAAAAGAGAAGAAGTTTATATAACAAATGTAGTTAAATGTAGACCCCCAGAAAATAGAGTTCCTACACCAGAAGAAATAAAAAGTTGTAATCACTTTTTACGAAGACAGTTAGAAATAATAAATCCTAAAATAGTTCTATTATTAGGATCAACAGCATCAAAAGCCTTCTTAGGAGAAGAGAAAATAACAAAAATAAGAGGAGAAATAATTGATATTGAAGGAATAATCGTTATTCCAACATTCCATCCAGCAGCAGTACTAAGAGACGAAATAAATAAATTACCTTTAATAAGAAGCGATTTTAAAAAGTTAAAAGAATTACTTAACAATCTTTAAACTAACCATAATAAAATAGCTTTACATTCTTTAAGAGGACTTCGTCTTGGCTATTATCTAGATTGTTCAAACAAAATAGACATACTATCAAGACCATTTGAAAGTAGAAAATAAACTTTTTTAGAATAGTTTTATAAATACGATAATTTTAACATATAGGTAAGAATTATGGAAGATGTTTTAATTTTAGGTATCCTAGCAGCTGTAATAATAGCTATACTGATAGTCTATTTATTTAGATCATTCATGCAACCCTTGAAACTCGACATGATAAAGAAAAAAATAGATGAGAAAAACTATGCTTCCGCAATAGCAGACCTTGAAGAATACATAAAGAAAGATGAGAAAAACCCTCTAGCACACCTTTATTTAGCAGACTGTTATTATGCAACCGGCAAAAAAGACATAGCATTAGTTGAATACAGGCAAGCTTTAGCAATTGGTAAATTTTCAAATCCATCTGTAGAAAAAGATGCTAGGTACAAGATGGCAAATATTTATCTTTCTTTTGGACAGCTTGAAGAAGCACAAAAAGAATTTTTATTAATCTCAAAACTTGATCCAAACGACTACAAAGCATTATTCAACATTGGTAAAATATTTTATGAGAGGAATATGAAAGATAATGCTATAAACTATTTAACAAAAGCGGTTAAAATTAATTCTTCTTATGCTGATGCTTGGTTCTATATAGGCAAAATATATCTTGAGAATAATAGATACGGAGATGCTCTAACAGCGTTCACGAATTGTATAAAACACGATCCTAAAAACTACGAAGCTCACTACAACATAGGAGTAATATACAAATCAATGAACAATCAAACAAAGGCTTTAACTGAATTTGAGATTGCCGAAAGATCGAATGATAATAGTCTAAAAATTAAAGCAATATACCAAATAGGATTAATAGCTTCAGAAACAGGAAATTTAGATAAAGCCATAAACGAATTCCAGAGAGCATTAAAATACGCAAACGAAGAAAACGCAACAACAATTGCAGTAAGATACGCATTAGCAAGTGTTTACGAACTAAGAAAACAATTTCTTGAAGCAATAGAACAATGGGAGAGAATAGCCCAATTTAGACCCAACTACCTTGATGTACAAGAAAAACTTTCAAAATACAGCGACTTGAGAATGGACGATAAATTAAAGGATTTTGTAACTTGTTCAACCTCAACATTTGAAATATTATCTCAAAAAGTAATAACTGAACTTGGCTACGACATAATAGATAGTAAAATAGTAAACGATAATTTAGTACATATAATAGGATTAGAGAAAGCAGGTAGATGGTCTAATGTAAGACAAGGTAAAGTATTCATAGTTATATCAAGAAGCGGAGATCCCGTAGATGAAGACACTTTATCTTTCATTGTTGACAAAGTAAAAACACTTCATGCTCTAAAAGGAGTATGTATAACAACTTCAAAATTTACACCCAAGGCGATAAGATACGCAGAAAATAGACCTGTTACACTAATTGATAGAAACGAACTAACTAAGATATTAAAAAGAATCTAAGATAGATTATCAATACACTTTTGGCAAATTGTAGGGTATTCATGATTTTGACCTACGGTAGGTGAATATATCCAGCATCTTTCACATTTACTACCTTCTGCTCTAAAAACCTCAACTTCAATACCATCTTCTACCACTCTGATACTACTATTACCTATATTACCTAGCTCGGCTTGAGAAACAATAAAAAACTCCCATAAATCAGATTCATATCTACTTAAAACATCTTTAATATCTTTGTCAGAAACATCAATCACTACTTTAGCTTCAAGAGAGGAATTTATAAGTCCTTCTCTTCTAGCAACCTCAAGAGCTTTTAAAACAACTTCTCTAACCTTAATTACAGTCTCAATATTTCTTCTAACATATTCGTTATTCCAAATCTCAGGTACATTATCATACTCTGTAAGAAATACAGAATCAATACCTAACCTATCTTTGAAGAAACTTTGCCAAACATCCTCAGCAGTAAAAGAAAGTATAGGAGCAATAACTTTAACAAGATAACTTAAAACATAGTACATGGCAGTTTGAGTACTCCTTCTTTTAATACCATTCTTTTTACCAGTATATAGCCTATCTTTAAGTACATCAAAATAAAATGAACTTAACTCAACATTACAAAATTCATATATCTTTCTATATATTTTATTTAATTCATAATTATCATAGTGTTCTTTTATTTCTCTAGACAAATTATAAACTTTATCTAAAACCCACTTATCTATATCAGTCATAGATGAATATTCAACCCTATCTTCATAGTTAAAGTCATATAAGTTACCCAACATGTATCTAAAAGTATTTCTTATCTTCCTGTAAGCATCTACAATTTTTTCAAGTATGTGCTCACCTATTCTTAGATCTTCAGTGTAATCTTCTGAAACAACCCAAAGCCTTAGTACATCTGCACCATACTTTTTTATAACTTCTTCAGGAGAAACAACATTACCTAAAGATTTATGCATTGCTCTACCTTTTTCATCAAGTACAAAACCATGAGTAAGTACGTTTTTATAAGGTGGAATTCCCTTTAAAGCAATAGAAGGCCAAAGAGAAGATTGGAACCACCCTCTATGCTGATCAGAACCTTCGAGGTAGAGATCCGCAGGTGAAGACAATTCTTCCCTTACATCAAGCACACAAAAACTACTAACTCCCGAGTCAAACCATACATCAACTATGTCTTTTTCTTTCTCAAATTCTGTTGAACCACATTCACACTTGAAACCACCCCTTATTTCATCAATTCCTTTCTCAAACCAAATGTCAATCCCTTCCTTTTCAAAAACTTTAATTATATATTTTCCCCATTCTCCACCTAAATGTGTTTTACCACACTTCTTACATGTTATAGCAGGGATTGGAACACCCCAGGATCTTTGCCTCGATAAGCACCAATCTGTCCTATTTTTAACCATTCCTTCTATTCTATTTTTGCCCCAGCTCGGCACCCATCTAACTTTGTTAATACCATCCAAAGCCTTTGACTTTATCTCTTCAGAACTTACATCAAAAAACCACTGTGGTTTAGTCCTAAATATTATAGGATTCTTACATCTCCAGCAATGAGGATACTGATGTTTATAATCTTCATAGTGAAGAAGAACATTTATTTCTTTCAAAAACTCTATTATCAATTTATTCGCTTCAAAGACATTTATACCTTTCCACCTACTAACTTCATCAGTAAACTTACCTTCATCATCAACTGGAGAGAGTAAAGGCAAACCAAACTTAATACCAACTTCATAATCTTCAATACCATGTCCCGGCGCAGTATGTACAATTCCTGTACCAGTATCTGAGGTAACATGTTCGCCAAAAATCACTTTAGATTCTCTATCTTCAAAAGGATGCTTAACTTTTAGTATCTTTATATCATCCAAAGTAATAGCTACAACTTCTTTCCATTCTTTACCTACTTTAGAAGAAATATCATCAAGAAGAGATTTAGCAACAATATAGTATTCTCCATCACCAAAAGAAGCAACAACATAATCTAATTCTTCACTAAACGCAACACCTGTATTACCAGGAAGTGTCCAAGGAGTAGTGGTCCATATTAACACAAATAACTTATCAAACTTTAAATTACTTTCAATAACAGGAAACTTAACATATATAGAAGGTGAAGTTTTTTCATAATATTCAATCTCTGCTTCAGCAAGAGCAGTACCACAATGAAAACACCAATGAATAGGCTTTTGCCCTTTGTATATATAACCTTTATCTGCCAAATCTATAAGAACTCTTACAATGTTAGTTTCATAATCCTTAGACATTGTAAGGTAAGGTTTATCCCATAAACCAAAAACCCCTAACCTTATAAACTCATCCCTTTGAATATTTACAAATTTCTCAGCATACTCTCTACTTAACTTTCTTATCTCAATAGGTGGAGTTTGCTTTAACTTAGGTCCTAAATTTTTAGTAACTTGAAGTTCTATAGGTAACCCATGACAATCCCAACCTGGAACAAAAGGCGAATAATACCCCTCAAGCAATTTGTTTTTAACAATAATGTCTTTGAGAATTTTATTCAAAGCATGCCCTATGTGAATATGACCATTAGCATAAGGAGGTCCATCATGCAAAATATAACTCTTACTTTTGGATTTTCTTTCTAAAGCTCTCTCATAAACTTTATTATCCTTCCAAAACTTTATAAACTCTGGCTCCCTCTGAGGAAGATTAGCCTTCATTGGAAAAGTAGTTGAAGGTAAATTAACAGTATTTTTATAATCTGCCATAATAGTTACTCCCCCAACTTTTCAATTTTAAACTTCTCAATAACAGGATTAGTAAATACTTCTTCTGCTATCTTATCAATAACTGAATCATCAGAATCAAGATCTACAAAGAACACTTTACCAGCCCTAACATCTTTAACATTGCTATATCCTAAATTGTGCAAAACTTTTAAAATAGCACTACCTTGCGGATCGAAAACATTATCCTTAAGAGAAACTATTACTCTATATTTCATAGAACTTAAATTTTAACTTTAGATTTAAACATTTTACAAATTTAAAAAATAAGGTTAGCACTCTTACTAAGATCCCCTCTACTTATTCCTCAATTACCTATTCCCAAATTCTTAATTTAGTAAATACTTCGCTTTCACTGTTTCCGTTGTAAGATGTAGACTTTAACTTCATTTCTCCCAATGAATAAGTAAATTAGTAAAGATACATCTTTCTTTAGAAGTAAAAAAATAATTCATCTAGCCCTAATAGAATTTAGGAATAGTAAACTTCTTTTTGTGCCCCACCCAACCCACCCTTCTAGACTAGCGAAACCTTCGCCTCTCTGCTTCCAATATCACATTTCTAAAACACTTTCAAAAAAATCTTAAAAATTTGATTTTAAAATTAAAAATTCTATATTATTAGCATAAATTTGGGAGGACTTATGAATATATTCAAAAAGTTATTCCAAGGTAATGTTGAGGTAAAAGAAATAGTAGAAGAGGCAGCAGGAGTGAAGAGTTTTTATTTTCATATAGATGACTTTGAATATGAACCAGGACAGTTTGTAATGGTAGCATTACCAGAAGAAGCAGAAGACAAAAAGAAAAGAAGAGCATACTCAATAGCGACATCACCAACAGAAACTCAAAAAACAGGATTATTTGCTATAACAATAAAATTAGTGGAAGGCGGATACTTTACAACAAAAGTACATAATCCCAACATAATAAACGTAGGGAAAGAGCTTTTTTTAGCAGGGCCTTTCGGTCATAGTATATTCAAAAATAAAAACATAAAATCAGCTGTATTCTTTGCAGCCGGAAGTGGTATAGTACCTGTAAGATCTGCAATGAAGTACATATACGATACGATGCCAGATGTAAAAGTAACTCTATTCTATAGTTTTAGAACCCCCTCAGACTTTATATTTGAAAAAGACATAAAAGAAATGCTAAAAAATCCTAACTTCAGAGGATTTATAACCGCCACAAGGTATGATGGAAACGATTGGAAAGGGCTAAAGGGTAGAATAACAAAAGATCTAATCCTAGACAATGTTTCTGGAAATGAAGATATATTCTACAGTTGTGGAAACACTTCATTTGTAAAAGAAGTCGAAAAAATACTAATGGAAAACTTAAATATACCCAAGCAAAAGCTAATATCAGAAGCTTGGGGATAGTTATTTTGATTTAAGTTTTAAATGCCAATTCCAAGCAGTCTTTATTATTTCTTCTATACCATATTCGGGTACCCACCCCAAGACATTCTTAGCTTTATCGCTTTTAGCAATAAGCAATGCTGGATCTCCAGGTCTTCTTTCAACTTCTTCAACTAAAAATTCTTTTTTAGTAACTTTCTTAACAGTATCTATGATTTCCCTTACACTAAAACCTTTACCATTACCTAAATTAAAGTAATTTGAAGGATTACCATTCATAAGGTACTCCAATCCTTTTATATGAGCAGATGCTAAATCATTCACATGAATGTAATCTCTTATACAAGTACCATCAGGTGTTGGGTAATCAGTGCCAAATATCTTTATAGATTTTCTAATACCTAAAGCCGCATCTAAAACAAGTGGTATAAGATGCGTCTCAGGCTCGTGAGCTTCACCAATCTCTCCATCTGGATCAGCACCAGCTGCATTAAAATATCTAAACGCAACATACTTAAGTCCATGAGCATCAGAATAATCTTTCAGTATTTGTTCTATCATCCACTTAGTCCTACCATAAGGGTTTATAGGTAATTTAGGATCCTCCTCATCAATAGGTACTCTCTCAGGCATACCATAAACCGCAGCAGTTGAAGAAAATATAATTTTATCAACTCCATTATCCAACATTACCTCAAATAAATTTATAGCATTATAGAGGTTATTAAAGTAATACTTTCTAGGATTAATAACAGACTCACCCACTTCTATGAAAGCACAAAAATGCATAACAACATCAACTTTATAGTTTTTTAAAACTAACTCAAGCTCTTTTCTATCACCAATATCACCGAGTATAAACTTTCCATACTTGGCTAAAAATTCCCAACCATGAGAAAGATTATCATATATAATAACTTCATAACCTTGTTTATGTAGCATTTTACAAACATGAGAGCCAATATATCCAGCACCGCCTGCTACCAAAATCCTACCTTTCATATATACCTCCTTAATATTTCATTTTCATAACCATTCTAACTTCTTCCATGGTTTTAGAAGCAATCTCTCTAGCTTTCTTACTACCATCTCTAATTATATCTAAAACCTCATCTCTATGATTTTCGTAATAACTTCTTCTTTCCTTTATAGGTTGAAGTTTTTCTAAAACTTTTCTAGCAATTCTATCTTTACACTCAACACAACCTATCTTAGCAATAGTACATTCTTCAATAACAGTAGATAGTATTTCAGGATAAAATATCTTGTATAAAGGAAAAGTTTTACAATTTTCAGGATTACCAGGATCACTTCTTCTAGCTCTACCAGTATCTGTAACCATCATTTTAATCTTTTTATATATTTCCTCTTCGCTATCTTTAAAGTATATAGCATTATTGTAACTTTTACTCATTTTTCTACCATCAATTCCATAAACGTGGGCAACTTCACCTAATATTGGCTGAGGCTCTGGGAAAATTTCTCCAAAAAGATAGTTAAACCTCCTAACTATTTCTCTAGTTATCTCCAAATGAGGAAGCTGATCTTTACCAACAGGAACCTTAGTAGCCTTATAAATAATAATATCAGCAGCTTGTAAAATAGGATAAGAAAGAAAACCAACATTACTTAAATCTTTATCTTTTATATTTTCTTTAGCATCTTTATAGGTAGGGTTCCTTTCAAGCCAACCAAGCGGGGTTATCATCGAAAGTATAGTAAAAAGTTCAGAATGTTCCGGCACCATAGACTGAACAAAAATAACACTTTTCTGAGGGTCAATTCCCGCCGCAAGCCAATCTATAACCATCTCTACAGATAGATCTCTAAGATCAATAGATTTGTCAAAATCTGTAGTCATAGCATGCAGATCAGCAACCATATAAAAACATTCATAGCTATCTTGTAAATAAACCCATTGCTTCAAAGCACCTACATAATTACCTAAGTGTAAATACCCTGTAGGACGCATCCCACTCAAAATTCTCTCCATATAAATAATTCTATATAAAACACATTAAAAGTTTCATTATAATTTAACCTATATTTCTAAGGTACATTGAATAAATTTGTGTTAATTAGTTAAAATAAAATTGTGGCAAGCAAGTTTAAAAACATAACAGGAATCGTACTCGGCACCAGAGATATTAAAGACTATGACAAAATGCTAATAATACTATCACCTGAATTAGGTAAGCTACACCTTATGGTTTACGGAGCCAATAGATTCAAAAGTAGATTTTCAAATAAAATAAATAACGCAAACATAATAAAAGGTTTCATTAGATACCCCAATTCATTAGATAAATTACCATCAATAGAGGATATAGAAATCTTAGTAGACTTTTTTGGTGAACTTAAAAAAAATAATTTCAAACTAATGATAGTTAATTTCATCACAGAAATAACAAACCTAGTAGTACCAATTGAAGTATTTGATGAAGAGATTTACAATCTTATTATAAGAGCACTACAAGAATTAACAGAAAAAGACAATGAAAATGATAACTTCAATACCCTAACAAAATTTTGTATTTCACTCCTAAAAAACCAAGGAATTTTACCTTTTATAAAAACCGAAACTCTATCTGATAGAACGAAAAGGTATGTAATAAGAGTTATGAAAGGTAATTACCCAGATGAAGTGGGAAAAGAGATAAAACTAGAATTTCTAGAATGGTTTTCAAGAAAAATATCTACTATAATTCCAAAAAAAATCATTTCAATTGAAATGCTGAATTACTTCATTTAAAAACTTGCACTAGTTATTTTCATAGCAAATCCAGCGAACTTAGAATTTCCACCAACTTGAAGTACAACATTACCTAGGTAGAGAGACATATTTACTGTGTAGAAAATACCAAAACCTGGATTTGCTGAAAATGAAAGATTAGGACCAAAACCAAAAGAAAAAGACAGAGGTACATTACGCGTTCTAAAATCGAATGAAAATAGACCATACCCACCTAAATCAAAATTAAACCAAACTCTATTAGTGTTAAAAAACCAATCAGTACCTAAAAAGGGGCCAACAGCGATAGTGAAAAGATCTTCTTTGAATACTTTGATAGGCAAATCAACTTGAAATCCTATACCCAAATCTCTACCTATTCCACCAAAAACCAACCAAGGATACAAATCTATATCACCGCTTAACTTAGTTTCATAACCAAGCTCAAACCCTACACCACTATAAACATAACCAAACCCAACTTCCAAACCTTTATTCAAAAAGGCTTCTTTAAAACCATAAGAAACACCTGACAATAAAATAATCACTACAAAAACTAAAAATATAACTCTTTTCATAAATATACCTCGATCACTTTTTGATATTTTAATAATTCAAAAAAACAAATTTCAATAAAAAATCATTTTGAAAAGAAAAAGAATTTTTTTTATAATTAAATACATATGAACAAAAAGGCTAATCTATTTTTTATCTTATCAATAGTTCTTCTTTCTATTCTTATAATAATCATTGTATCAATTCTCATTTCTCCAAGCCAAAGAGAGGGAAAAGAGTACATACTGATAGTAGAAAAGGGAGATTCATTACATTCTATTGGAGAAAAACTAGAAAAAGAAGGAATAATAAGTGATAAAAATTTATTCGTAATTATTGGTAAGATATTAGGTACAGATAAGAAGTTAGTACCATCAGCATATAAAGTTAATTCCAGTATGAACATTTTCCAAATTCATGACTTAATACTGAATGAAAAAATTTACACCATAAAAGTAAGGATACCAGAAGGAGCAACAATTTACGATATAGACAGAATATTTGAAGAACATGGGCTTACACAAAAGGGAGACATTCTAAGAGAAGCAACAAATCCTGAACTAATCAGAAAGTATAACTTAAAACTTGATAGACTTGAAGGATTTCTATTTCCAGCCACTTATGATGTACCTTTCTACTACAAGAATAAACCCCAAAGGATAGTTGAAATGATGGTTAATACTTTCTTTAAGAAAATAAACAGAGACGAATACACAGAAATGGCTAAAAGAGTAGGACTAACATTTGAGCAAGCAGTTATACTCGCATCAATAATAGAAAAGGAAGCAGGAAAACCTAAAGAAGAAAAATACTTAGTTTCATCAGTATTTCATAATAGACTAAAAAGTAGAATGTATTTAGGCTCATGCGCAACTGTAATATATGGGCTAATAGACAAAAACATGTGGTATAATAATAATCTGAAGAAGTGGCATTTATCTTACGATACCCCATACAACACATACATTCATTTAGGACTACCTAAAACCCCTATATCAAATCCTTCATTTGAATCTTTAAAAGCAGCTGTAATGCCTGCAAATACAGATTACCTATTCTTCGTGTCTAAAAACGATGGTACTCACATTTTCTCAAAAACTTATAAAGAACATGAAAAATATGTATATAAGTACCAAATAGATTACTGGAAATACCGAAGATAATTACACTTAACTTAAGTATAACTTCAACCTAGGTAAAATTACTGGATAATCATAAAAATATTCTTTCAATTCACTTGATTTAATTGAAAAAACTCTTAATATCTCAGAAATTACCTCTACTCTCTTTATCTCATTTTCAGTACCCAATAATACATGCTCTAAATCTCCCAAAAAGGAATATTTCTTATTTGAAGATGAAATGATAAAATTACCATCTTGAGTAGTTACCTTAACTTTACCTTCTATTAACAAGAAAACCTCATCATCTTTATCATCTGAATATATAATATCACCATTTCTGAACTCTTTGTAGTTAAGCAATATTTCAAAGTAAGTCTTCATTGAAGGTGTAAATTCCTCAAAGTACTTAGAGGAAAATATAGCCCATGTTTCTTTACTTCTAACTTTAGCTAAGTTTAAAAGTTTATCATAAAGATTGGTATTTTTTATACTTTCATAGAATGTTTCCCCTTTTACTCTAAGCACTTTACATCCACTTTCTCCTGCAACAACGGTTGCACTTCTACCTCTATTAGTTAGTATTGCACTCTCACCGAAGAAATCAAAAACAAGATACCTCTTGTAGAGCTTATCTTCAACAAAAAGATCAACATACCCTTCAACTATAATGTAAAAATCTTTATTTTCTGTATCACCTTCTCTTATTATTACTTCTTTTGGCTTATATTCCTCAAATTCACTATCTTCTTCCATCTTTCTAATATTCCTTAAAGGAATATCCCAGAATAGTTTAACCGAAGATATAATATCAAACTTGCTTAATCTCTTCTGAGGTACTATAACAACTGTATTTCTAACACCTTGCTTAGGATAAAGCAGATTAGGATTAGGATGAGAAGAAATATAACTTAGGTAATCTTTTTCTGGAATATGAAAGGCATAAACATACTGATCTTCTCTTGTTTTAAAATCCAACTTAGAAATTTCCGTGTGTATTATACCACCACCAGCTTCATGGATAACATAATCATACTTCTTAAAACCTTCCATAACAAAATCATACCTTTCTTTTGAAATTATACCTTCCTCAAGTAATATCTTAGTCCTATCACTTACGAAAGTATCAGAAGAATAGAAAAGTGTTTTACCTTCAAACTCCACAAAAAAACCTATTGTTGGTATAGAATGAAGCGCATAGTGAAACTTAAAAATAGCGTTTTCAAAATTTATTTCTTTACCTACCTTTACTAATTTAGGAGTACATATTGTATTAAAAAAATCATCAGTCACTCCCATAAGCCCCCTATACTTTCTTTTAAAAGACTCCCATATAGTGCGGGTTGTATAAACTTTAACCTTGTTTCCTCTAAGCATACTCTGTAAAGTACCAGCATCATGGTCTGCATGGCAATGAGTTAGTATTATAGCCTCTATACTACTTATGGGTATATTGTTTTTTTCAAGTTCCTTAAATGAATGAGCAGGAGGATCTATAAAAATTCCCTTACCATTAACCCAAAGTATAAACCCCGATGTAGTCCCATAAGGATCAAATCCATTACTACTACCTAAACAAGTAAAACCAAACCTTGGAAAGTAAAAGTTTTCTAACTTAGTAGGCTCGTAAGAATGTAATTCAATAACTCTTAAGTCATAATCCAAATGTTCATAAATTTCTCCATTAACCTTAAGTTTCAATATATTACTATCTTGTTCAAAAAATATCCTATCATCAACTTTAGAAACCTTAATATCATCAATAAAAACTTCATTTTCTATATTGATAAATTCAACAGAATCAAGTACATCAAAAAGCTCATCTCTATTCCTTTGATCTTTCCTCCTGAAAAAAAGCATTTCATCTAATATATTACAACATCCATCACCATAAAAATCTTCTTCGTATATTTCAGAAGGTCCTATTAAAGATTCTCTAAAAAGCGTTTCTAAAACTTCCTTCTGTTCTTTTGTACATATTATGAAAGTTTTTCTTTTCCTTATAAAGTAGTTATAATATATGGGAAATTCAACCTCTGCTACATTTAAGAATGTAGTATTATCTATCATTTTTTTCGGTATTACATAGTATTGCGGAACTTCACCAAATAGCTTTAAAGAGTCTTTTATAGTTTCAGGTGGTACCCCAACCTGTAGTAATATCTTACCATTGTTTAAAACAACATAACCCCCTCTAGAAAGTTTAATAACCTCTAACATAATCACTCCGTAATCATTATATTTAGATTAACAACTATATCTCCTCTACCGTACATCTCAACTCTAGTAAATTTTATCGGTAAAAACGAATTCTCTACTTCACCTAGAGCTAACAACACATCTCTAAAACTACCATTAATCTTTACCTTATAAACTTCTCCTTCTTCGTAATTTTCTCTACTAACATAATCAACTTTAACATTATACTTTTCGAAAATATTCATAATCTTGCCTATCACTAAAGCAGGCGTTTGCATTTCTCGAATGAGGTTATTGATTCTAATATATTCAGATTCTAAAAAATCCACTTTTCTTGAAAGGTAAGGAATGTTTTCATACTCTCTTATTTCTCTTTCAATTTTTTCAAAAGTCAACTTCAAATAAACATACCTTCCTATAAAAAATACAACAACAAGAAAAAGGACAAATACAACTACCCCATAAGCTCTTATTATCCATGACCTCATAGTTCAACCTCCAGTTGAAAGTTTATTAACTTCCTTCCATCTTTAGATTGCTCACTAACAGAAACAAGTTTTACATTTTTTAATTTGTCAATAGTAGATAAATTTTTTATAGTGTTATACAAAGAGTTATTACTTCTTGAATAACCTTTGATAATGATACTTTTCGGGAAAACTTCAACTTTCGTTAAAAATGTCATTTTATCAATTTGGTAAAATATCATGTATAAAGTTGGGAAAACTTTATTCAAATTGCTAAATCTTTCGTAAAATGAATTTATAAACTTTTCATACTTCTGAACACTATTTTTTAACTCAATAACTTGCGTATACTTCCTAACTTCATCAGGAACTTCACCAGTACCCTCAATCCCTCTTTTGAAAAGTAAATAATTAGAAGTCTCGGCTTGAGTAAGTAAAATAATTAGAAAACCCACTACATTAACAATAGTTAAGAAGAAAGATACATTAAATATTACTAAATCTGTAAGAATAAGTTTTTTAGCATTTTCAGGTAAAAGCTTTATCCTTGGAGTAGTATAACAAAGACCTATGATGTCAATAAATTCATAATTTTCAAGCAGGTACCTATACTTTTTGTCAACATCTAATGAAATGCATATAATGTTAACTTTATCAAAAATTTTCTCAATAAACTCATAATCAAAGCCTAAAAAAAGAATCTTCTCTAGAAAGAAAACTCTTTCCTTAACAAAATCAGAGATTATATTAACAATATAGCTTTCAATAATTAACCTATCAACAGCTTCAAGTATCTCTAATCTTATGATGTTATCACCTTTAACGATAGAAACAAGAACTTCGGATTGCTTATTTACAACTATGCCTACAGCGTTATCCGATGAAAGATCTTCCTTAAAGATATCTAAGTTAAATATTGTTGCAGGATACACACCCTTTAGATAAATACCAGAGGACCTAAAACTATCAAAATACTCAGAAACCAAATTAGATTTTATCGCCGATATTAAAACTTTGATAAAAGTTTTATCGTTACTCTTGTATTCTCCAACTACTTCATAGCTATATACTAAAGAAGAAATATCAAACACCCCCATAGATTCAATATTTGAAATAACCATATTCTTAAGCCTACTTTTATTAACCTTTGGCACAGTAATAAGCTTACTTACAAACATCTCACTAGGCAATATTAGATTAGCAACATATATAGGAAAGTAAGAAGTTTTTTCCAAAAACCTCTGTATAGAAAATTCCAATCTTTCCTTATCAACAAGCTGACCTGAATATAACTTCAATATTTTTTTACCAAAAACATAATTTAAAAAAACTCCAACTAAAATACTGTAAGATTTAATTTCAAATGTAATTTCAATGATACCAAGGTACTCAAGAATAAAGTAAAGAAAATTCTTTATACTTTTCATAAGATTAATCCTTCACTAAATCAAAACCATTGTAAAAACCAAAACCTAAAAGTTGCAACATCTTATAATAATATTGAAACATAGAATAAAATCGATTAATATACTTTTATATGAAAATGTTAGTAAATTTTTTAGTAAAGTTCTTCTCAATAGTGTTTTTCTTAACTCTAAAAACTCTATCTTTCGCTGCAAACTACATAATAGTAATTGACACCTCCTTAAGCATGAATAGAAAAGTAATCGACAATCAGAGGATTTTTGACATTGCCATAAAATCATTATCGAATTCCATCTACCAACTTAAAAAAGGGGACATTGTATACATTGTTGATTTTAACGAAGGGGTAAATATAAGACAGGCTATAAGAATAGCAGATGAAAGCACAAAAGAAGCAATATACAAAGTAATGGCAGGTACACAACCATACGGAAGATGGACATTCACATACAAAATGCTTGAAGAAGTAGCGAATCTAATAAAATCAGAAAAATTATCTCCTAAAGAGACAAAAGTAATAATAATATCTGATGGCATTGATGACTCACCGATCAAAAGTAAAAAGTACTTTGTAAACTTAGAAAAGTTATCCTCCCTCTTTGATCCACAGCAACTTATATACTACATATCACTTGAAAAATTAGTTAAAGAAAGCGAGAAAGAAAGCAAAGAAACACAAATTGCCAAAAAAATAAAAGAAATAAAAAACATACAGATTATTGAAGTTAGCGAGACAAATCAAGTAGAAAAAACAATTCAAGAGAGTCTCAGTATAAAAAATTTCAAACTAAATATGCTAGAAATATCTCTACTTTCTATAGCAGGATTATTAATTTTGTTAATATTAACAAGGTACTTTATATTGCCTTCAGTAGCAAAAAGTAAATCAAAGGTAAAAACCCTAATTTGTATCTCTTCAACGAATGCTAAAGTAGTTGTAAAACTCAACAAGCCTAAAATAGTTATATCAAACTCAAATGGGAATGTGGTATTAAAAGATTTTAAATATAACGGTAAAATCATAATAAGATCCACCATGAATGGATTTAGAGTATTCTTCACAACTCCATCGCCTACGAACATCAAAAGTGGAAGTATTCTGAAAAGAGGAGATATATTTATAGTAAGTAATTATACATTTACTTTAGAATAAGTACTTTTTAATGCACCACCCAACCCGCCCCATAGTAGGGGTTCCACCCTACTTTTGATACCTCCTTTTAGTCTGCTATGAAAGTTATGCTTTACTATTAGTAATCCCTTTTAGAAGGAAGGATAAAATTTTCACTCCTAATAGAAGTTAAGAAATTTTAGAAACCTCTTTCTGCTTCCCGCCCACCCGCCCTTTAGCATCTACAGG
>JBMFQU010000031.1:0-16329 GCA_049968435.1 Brevinematia bacterium
CCCCCTTATTCATAATAATTAATACCTAATTTACAGGTTAAATGATAGTGATCCTCCTCAGGTTATAAGTAAGCCCTATAGTAGCTTAACATAACTTATCACCTATAAAAATAATTACAGGTATAAATTCCAATTAACTTCACATTAACCTACAAAACTATTGTAAATCGATAAAAATTCAATTTCAATAGAATTTAATTCCCCGCCCACCCTTAAGCTTCAACAGGAGAGCTTACGCGCTCTTATCAATACCATCCTTCAGCCTCAAAATTCAAAGTTTAACGTTCTATTAGAAATTTACCTATTCCCGAATTCCAAATCCCAAATTACAGTAATTAGATTTTCTAAATACTTCTGTAAATTTGATTATTTGTCAACTTAACTTTAAAAATAGTTTACTATTATGTTTAATGTAGTATATTTAGTAGGTTATTTGATTCTGTTGGTATTGCTAGTTGTTTTGTTGTATCGTAAGAAAGTTAATGTTGAAGAATATCTTGTGTATGGTAGGGGCGGTGGTGTTTTTGAAGTGAGCATGTCTTTAGTTGCTTTAGTTTTTGGAGCTTCTTCGGTTTTTGGACTTGCAGGTTGGGGATATAAGTTTGGTTGGAATGCTATTTGGTGGACTTTATCTGGGGTTATATTTTTGGTTTTGTTGTCGTTTTTTGTTAAAGTTATTTATTCTTTGAAAGGTTATACAATAATTGACATTATTTCTAATGAGTTTGGTAAGGAAGTTAAAGTTGTTTCTTCTATTATTTTGTTTCTAGCCTGGGTAGCAGTTTTGGCAGGACAACTTATTGCTGGAGCTAATATTGTTGGGATATTCATCAGTGATAAGGTTTTGGCTACTCTTTTGTTTGTTTTTATATTTGGTTTTTATACTTTTTTTTGGGGACAAGCTGCTATTATAAAAACTTCTTTCTTGCAAGTTATACTTATGGTTTTTGGGATAGCTTTACTTATTTATGGTATTTTCTCTAAAAATGTAACTTCATCTTATGAGCTTATGAAATCTTCAAAGTTTGGTTTTGATGAAAGTTTTAATTTTTCTTTTTGGCTTACTTTATTTATTTCTGTAGGTTTATCATACTTTTTTGGTCCTGATATATACTCTAGAATTTTTTCTTCAAAGGATGAGAAGAGTGCTAGGTTATCTATTTTGCTATCATCTTTATTTATTATTATTATTGCTTCTTCTATTGTTTTAATAGGAATTATTTCAAGATCATTTTTAGGTACTGTAGAAAATCCTGATAATATTATCCCTTTGTTATCTCTAAATCTGATACCTACGGAACTTAAACCTATTATCTTTATTGCTTTAGTTTCCATTCCGCTTTCTGGTGCAGATATTATACTTCTTACATCTACAACGATTTTACTTAAAAGTATTTTTGGTGAGCTATCTAATGAGATGAAGATAAATAGTATTTGGCTATTTAGGGTAGGTATTTTGTTTGTTATAATTTTGAGTTCTTTTATAGCTATATATGGTAAAAGTATAATGAATGTTCTTCTTACTTCTTATAAAATCTTTTCTTCTGTTGTAGTCCCTGTTATTTTTGTTTCATTGCTTTCAAGGGTATTTAACTTTAAACTATATGTTGGCAATCTCGGAAAAGGATTAATAATGCTTGTATTGTTGTTATCATCTTTTTATATTGTCATAGCTGAAGTATTTGTTCATTCACTTAGATTTGATAATTATTCTCTTTATCTCCTCATAATTAATATTCTAATTACTTCGGTAGCATGTCTTTTGAAAGTTTAGGAAATTCATAGTTTTTTACTCTCTTATCTTCTCCTTCTATTATTTTTGCTTCTTCTTGTTTTTCTTTATGTTTTTTTGTATTATCTGTTTTATCTTCGTTTAGTAAAAATTGTATTACGCTAGCCCAAAGTTTGTATATTTCCTCTAATCTCTTTTTGTAGTTTGCTTTTCTGTAATAAAAGAATGCTTTGAATATTCTCTTTTCGTTGAAGTAATAGTGATCTCCTACTCTTACAAGTCCATCTTTGTAATCTGTTTCTAAAAATATTTTAGCTGCTTCTTCTATTTTACCTTCGTTGAATAATTGATTACCTTTTCTTATTAATTCTACTCTTTCTTTATCTGTCATTTTTTTACTTCACTCCCTATTTCTATAAGTGTTTTTATATCTATCACTATGTACATTTCGGCTTGTTTTTTTATAACAGATGTTATATATTCACTGCTTATTTCTCCTAGCTGGCGTGATGAGGAAATTTCTTTTTCATCTACCTCAATTACTCCTTCAATTGTATCTACTTTTAGTCCATATTTTTTTGAATCTATACTAACTATTATTAAGTAATTCTTCCCACTATTGTTTTCAGATATACCAAATTTTTTTCTAAGGTTTACAACTGGAATAATTTCACCTCTTAGTTGTACTACTCCTTCTATAAAGTCATAGGTGTGTGGTACTTCAACATAAGGTAACATTTCCAAAACTTCTTCAACATCTTTTATTTCAATAGCGTACTTTTGGTTGTATACTGAAAATGTTACAAATTTCATAACTTACCTATTACAAGTATAAAGAAAGTATCTTTTGAAGTCAAAATTTTTAGAAAAAATTTTTTATTCCGAAAAATCTTTTAGAGGTTTTATATGGCTATACTTTCTAGTTTCCATAACTTGGAGGTTGGTAGAAAGAGTTTATTGGCTCATTCTGACGCTCTTAAGACAACAGGTCATAATATTTCCAATCTAAATAATGAGAATTACTCTAGGCAGATAGTGCATTTAAAGGATTTTCATCCTATTTATGATCCTTCTTGGAATAGAGAAACCACTCCTGGGCAGTTGGGTACGGGTGTTGTTGTTGAGGATATTGTTAGAGCTAGAGATCAGTTTTTGGATGATAGAATAGTTTATGAGAGTGGGGGGCTTGGTTTTTGGGATGCTAGAAGAAAGTTTTTATATCAGTTGCAGTTAGTTTATAACGAACCAGAGGGACCTAATATAAGAACGGCCATTGATGAATTTTGGGATGCTCTACAGAAAGTTTCGATGGATCCTACTGAGATTTCCTCAAGAGTTGTGCTTGTTGAAAAGGCCAAAGCTTTGGCGAGTCAGATAAGACATGATTATGATGCAATAACCAAACTTAGAGAACAGGCTAATGAACTGATAAAACAGAAAATAAATGAAGTTAATGGTTATATTAAAGAAATTTCTCACCTTAATAACCAGATTCAGAAACTTGAAGCTCTTGGTGATAACCCTAACGATTTATACGATAGGAGAGATGCTTTAGTTGAAAAACTTTCTAAAATATTAGATTTGAAGGTTGGAAGAAGTGATAAAGATGAGTTTATGATAACCGTTGGTAGTGAAATATTGGTGCAAGGTGAAGGTTATCATGAACTTATAGGTGTACCTAATGCAAAAAATAAAGGATTTGTAGATATCTTTGTTGGTAGTACTGATAGAAAATTAAAAATTTCTGATGGGGAGTTGCTCGGTTTGGTTTACTCAAGGGATGTAGATTTGGTTTCAGATCAAAAGAGACTAAACGCTCTTGCAATCAATCTTATTGAATCTGTTAATGAGATACATAGAGATGGTTTTGGATTAGATGGTACTACTGGACTTGATTTTTGGGTTAAGAAAAGTATAACTCCAGATATTAGAGGTAATTTTGATTCGAATGAAGATGGAATATTTGATAAGACTGCTATTTTTAAGATAACTGGTAAAAATAAATTAAAATTAGACGATTTTGTTAATTCTGCTGGTGTTATAAACTTTGGGCCTAATTATCCAGGTGGACCTAACATTACAGTTAGCTACAATGAGAATGATACTGTTAAAAGTGTTATAGATAAAATAAATAATTCTGGCGCACATGTTGTTGCTTACCTTAATCATAGGGGAGAACTGACGATAAAGGCAAAACTTTCAGAAAGTAGCGATTATCCTGATTTCACTATAAGGTATATAAGTGATAGTGGTAACTTTTTAGTTGGTTTTGCGGGAATATTGCATGGTTCTGGAGAAGTTAATGCTTTTGATTGGAATAACATTGAACAAATCAATCAGATAAGAGGTGATGTTAACTATTACTCTGTTGCTCCTCTTGATGAACCTGCTCTTTGGATTGATGTTAATCCTTTGATTGTTAAGGATCCTAGATTAATTGCAGCGGCTGGTGGTAAAGATTTGAATGGTGATGGAATTAAAGATACTTCAAACGGTGTTGGTGATAATTCTAATATACTCCTTATTGCTGGGCTTAGAGATAAAAAAGTTATGCTTGAGAGAGATTCAACTTTTCTTGAGTATTTGAAGTTTGTTGTAGGAGATGCCGGTACAAGGGGTAATGTTTCCGAGGTTGCTATTAAGAAACAAGAGCTTGTTATTCAGAATCTTAAAAAACTTAGGGAATCTGTTTCAGGGGTTAATTTAGATGAAGAATTAACTAAAATTATTTCTTATCAGAGAGCATATGAAGCTAGCGCAAGATTTATAACTTACATTGATTCCATGCTTGATACAATAGTAAATAGAATGGGTACCGTTAGATAGTTTTTAGAAGATTTATTTGGAAATTAGTTTAAAACTTATTTATCATAATGTAATCGGAGGTTGGTATGAGTAGGTGTTTAGTGATTATGTTATTTTTATTACTTTCCATTAATTTGTTTGGGTATACGAAAGTTGAAAAGATAGGTGTTATTGATTTTGATCAAGTTTTTGATAGTTTTGTTGAGGATAAGGATTTTGCTAAAGAATATGTATCATTTAAACAAGAGTATATTTCTAAATTAAACACTTTAGATAATGAGATTATGGAACTGAAGAAGAAAGTTTTTGATTTGTCTAATAAAATTGCATCCAGCAGTAATACCAATGAAGTAGATTATCAGCTAGCTAGTGAGTATAGAAATACTATTGATGCTTTGAATTCAAAGATATCTAAGTTTAATCAAGAGAGGGAGAATTTCCTAAGTGGTGTTGAGAGGTATAGGAATATGCTTAGGGATAAAGTAATTAAGGATATTTTAGTTTATATAAGAAGTTATGGGGATAAGAAGGGTTATACTTTGATATTTGATAGGAGGGGTAATATTTTGTATGTTTCACCTGGATCTGATCCTACGGATGATCTTGTTAAATGGATAAAAGTCCAGGAAGATGCTAAGAAAAAGTATTAGATTTAATGAAGGTTTAATTTATGAAGTATAAACTTGAAGCTATAGCTAATTTTGTAAATGCTGTTATTGAAGGAGATTATACTATTGAGATTGAAGGTATTTGTGATTATAGGGAAGGTAAAGAAGGATATTTAACTTTTGTTGTTGATAAACATAAGTATGAAGAGGCTTTAAAGACAAATGTTTCAGCTATCGTTGTACCTTATGATTTTCCTTACAATGGAAAACCTATTTTAAAAGTTGATGATCCTAGATTTGCTATTGCTAAAATTGCTGAACTTTTTTATCCTTATGAAAGTCATGGGTTTGAAGGTATTTCAGATAAAGCATACATAGGCCAAAATGTAAAGATTGGTAATAATGTTACAGTTATGCCTTTTGCTTTTATTCAGGATGGTGTTGAGATAGGTAACAATGTTGTTATATACTCAAATGTTTTCATTGGTTATGGTGTTAAGATTGGAAATAATGTTGTTATTAGGTCGAATGTTAGTATTTACCCAGGGGTTATAATTGGTAATAATGTAATAATACATGCTGGTAGTGTTATTGGTAGCGATGGTTTTGGATATGCTTTTTATAAAGGGATTTATCATAAAATGCCACATTCAGGTAAAGTTATCATAGAAGATAACGTTGAAATTGGTGCAAATTCTTGTATAGACAGAGGTTTTATTGGTGATACTATTGTGGGTAAAGGAACTAAAATAGATAATCTTGTTCAGATTGCTCATAATGTCAAGATAGGTCAAAACTGTATTATCGTTTCTCAGGCAGGTATTGCTGGAAGTACTGTAATTGGTAATAATGTAATAATTGCTGGACAAGCAGGGATCGTTGATCATGCCAATATAGGTGATAATGTTGTTGTTATGGCTAAAGCAGGGGTTGAAGATAGAGAAGTTCAACCTAATAAAGTATTGCTTGGCATTCCAGCTAGAGAAGCACTTGAGCAAAAGAAAATATTCGTTGCAGAAACAAAGTTACCTGAGCTTTTGAAAAGAGTAAAGTATCTTGAAGAAGAAGTTGAGAAATTAAAAAATAGGTAGTATGTTTTTCTTTAGAAAGTTACCTTTTGATTTACCAAAGGATAGAATAAATCAGCTTTTAAAACTTGAGAAGGAATTAGGAGTAAGGTTTAAGGATATTTATCTTCTTCATCAAAGTTTGGTTCATCTTTCTTATCTTAGGTATAGTTCTAATGGTGCTTTGTATTCTAATGAGAGGTTAGAATTTGTGGGCGATGCTGTTATATCGATGGTTATTGCTACTTACATTTATAATAACTATCCTTCTTTTGATGAAGGTATTTTATCTTCAATAAAATCTGATGTTGTTAGTAGAAAAGTTATGTATAAAATTGGGGAAAGTTTAAATTTAGGAAATTATATTTTAACTTTTCCACCACTTGAGAAGTTTGATTTAAGGGGTAGGCGTACCATTATATCCAATGCAGTTGAATCATTGGTTGGGGGGTATTATATTTCTAATGGTTTTAAAGATGCTGAAAAATTTATTTTGAAGTTATTTTCAAAGATCATCTCGGCTAGAATTAAAGAAGGTAGTAATGATTATAAAAGTTTATTACAAATTTTTACACTTACTAACTTTGATGAATATCCAAGCTATCGATTGGTGGAAGAAAAGGGGCCTAATCATAGAAAAGAATTTGTTGTTAAAGTGTTTGTAAACGGGGTTGTGGGTGAGGGTAAAGGTTTTTCTAAGAAAGAAGCGGAACAATCAGCTGCAAAAGATGCCTTGGAGAAACTTAAAAATAACTATAAAAGTACTTAGAAGTAAACTATCAATAAGGTGTCGCTTTCCCTAGTTTGCCATAAGTTATCTTTTATAAATTTAATCCTCTCATCTTTTGGTTTGCCTGTAAGTCCATTTAAATTTAGAGATTTATTTGAAGTTATTACTTCTATGTCATAGTTTAGTTTAGTATTGTCTTCTACTATTATTTGTTGGTTTTCTAGTATTACATAGTTTCTGAAGAAAGGAGATGGGTATATTGTCATTTCGTTACCTTCTATTGCCAAAAAATTTATAGAGATTGTGAGTGGTAGGTCCCTACTTTTTACAAATTCTTCTGAAATCTCTTTTATTCTTTCGTAGGTTATTTCTTCTGGTTCAAGAGTTTTTATAATCCCTTTTATGCTTAGTAAAGTAAATTTTGATAACATCAGTATATCTGGTATGTAGATTAAGAATAATGCCATACCATTTTTCTTGAAAACTACATCTAAATAGTATCCTCTAGGTTTTTCAAAATCTTCTAAGAATTTGTAAGCAATTTTTTTATCTCTAAAAACAAATTGTTCTTCTTCCCTTATTAAAAAATAGTTTACCCTTTCAAAAGATTCTATTTCTCTTACCTGATGTTCCCTTTGTTTGTCTAGTTTCTTCTGACTTGATATGATTAATAAATTTGATATAATTTGGGCTATATATTTACATAAAGGTCTTAGTTTATCTACCTCTCTTTTTATTGATTCTATATTAAGGAAATTCTTTATAGGAGGGTACTTTATTAAGATATAATTTATTTTGTCTAGCTCACTTGGTAATCTTTGTATGAAGATTAAGCCGAAATTTTTGAAAAAACTTATAGTGTCTTTGTCTGTGTGTGAAATTTCATTTAAAGAAAGTGAATTTTTTAGTATCATCTTGTTTATTATAAAAATAGGTAATTTGTTCTCTGGAATTATTGAGATTTGAATATATTTTAATTTGAAATTTAAAGTTTCTATTAATTCAAATTCGCTTTTGAAGGTTAGTTTCTCTTTAATAATATTTTCTACTATTTGGGTTGTTTCAAATATTATTTTGTTTATTTTCTTTTCTGGTATCTCTAAAAAGTTTATTGCTAGAAGTCCCGATATTAAAAAGATTACTGATACTGTGTTGGATATGACTATATTTGTTGGTAATGAGGGGAAATTTACAGATGTTATAACTATCATTAATCCTAACCATACTAAAGATATTGTATTTATTATGAGTATTTTCAATCTTTTATATGAAAAAATAAGTACTTCTAAGACTGATAGAGATGTAGCCAAATAAGGCAATAAAGAGATTAATTTATTCTCTTCTCTTGCTAAGTATAAGTAAGTAGTGATTATGAAGTAGATTAAGAGTATTACTGATATGTTTGCGTATGTATAGTTTTTAGTTCTGCCTCTCTTTGATAGAATGATATAGATTATTGAAGAAATTGCAGTTAGAAAAAATGAAAGTAAGACTAATAAATTGGGAATAACTAAAAATAATATTAGAGGTAGTATTGAGGAAATAGGAATTAGGATAAAAAATTTTCTTCTAAGTTTTGGGTATGACAATGAAAAAAACAATACTGATAACAGAATATAATTAGTTATTTTGAATGTTAATACTTCAATTAAAGAAAAACCTATTATAAGTCCTGGAAAAACAACTAAAGGTACTAAAAAGTAAGATTTTAATTTTTCTTTGATTTTTTCTTTTGTAAGAATGTAAGATATAACCAAAACTAATGATAAGGTAAGGAGTTTTATTATTTCTATTTCATTCTCTCTAATGTGTTCTAAATTATAAAAAATATATAAGCCCAAGTTTATTAAAGATAAAATTAGGGCTATTCCTATGAGTAGCCTTTGCATATTGTTTAATTATCAAAGAATCCTAGTTATCTGTCAACAAGTTTTAGAAGATTCTTTAAGAGATTATTTTTAGTGCCCCCCACCCACCCTTTAGTTCCATGTAGGAGGGTTCCACCTTCCTAGTAATACCTCCTTTTGATACCTCCCTTTAGTCATCTGAATTAGCCTACATTCCTTTAAGAAAGTTATTTGCTGTTTCTGATAGAAGTTAAGAATAGAAAACTTCTTTTAGTTCCCCGCCCACCTTCCTCCATATTAGATTGGCTAAGGATACACCTTAACTGCTTCAAGTAATCAAGTAAGTTAATAGGACTTTGTATCTTTAATAACAGTAATAGTTAATGTATGATTTACAAAGACTCTTAAAACTTTTTGGAATTTTTTGTTATGAATTTTCTGAAGTTGAATGTTTAAAATGAGAGTGGGGTATTTATGTTTAGGTTTGGGCATAGTAAGGTAGGAGTTGCTCTTGGTAGTGGTTCTTTTAAAGGAGTTTGTCATTTAGGATTTATAAAGGCTCTTGAAGAAAAAGGTGTTTACCCTGATGTAATTACCGGTAGTAGTGTAGGTGCTATAATTGGTGCATTGTGGGCATCTGGGCTTAATTCTCAAAAAATAATAGATATATTTAAACAAATAAATTCAAGAAATTTTTTAAGGTATATTTCTTTTTCTGCTTCTCGGAAGGGGTTTATAGATGCAAAGATTGAAGAATTTCTAAATGAACATATAGGACAAATAAAATTTGATGAACTTAAAACTAAATTAATTGTCTTGGCTACGGATATAACCAATGGTGTTAGAGTGGCTATTTCAGAAGGAAGCGTTTCTTATGCTGTGAGGAAGAGTATTGCTGTACCTGGTATAATTAAGCCAGTTATTGAAAATGATGATATAATAATAGATGGGGGTGTTTTAGCTCCTGTGCCTATAAAAGAGCTCTATGAAGAAAAATGCGATAAAATTTTTGTTTCTTCTCTTATACCTTTAGATCATAGAAAGCTATTGCCTACATCTTTTGAAAGAATAAGCAAATCTGCAAGACAAAAATTAGAAGAGATTTTTAAAATTGATTTGCCAGATCCTTCTTTAACTATTTATAGCATTATAAAGCGAAGTTTAATTCTTATGAATATACAGATTGAAGACTATGAAATAATGTTATATAAACCTATCATGGTTGTTAGATATCCGATTGACGATTTAGATTTATCGGCACTTGATAATATTGACTATTACATAAACCTTGGTTATGAGAAGACAAAAGAGTTGTTAAGTAGTAAAAGTTTTTAGTATTACTTGATAAGATTAGATTTGTTTGTTTAACATAAATTGCATGAGAAAGTTAGTTTATTTTGTATTTTTCCTAATTTTACTTTTTGTACCATTTTTGAATGCACAAGAAGAGTATCTTTATGGTTATGTTTCTTACTATAGCCAAGAGTTTGGTGGTAAAAAGACAGCTAGTGGTGTAATTTTTGATCCTCAGAAATATACATGTGCTAGTAGGACTTTGCCTTTTGGTACTGTACTTGAGGTTATGAATGTTAAGAATGGTAAAAGTGTTGTTGTTATGGTAAATGATAGAGGTCCTTTTGTTGAAGGTAGATTGATTGATTTATCTGAAAAAGCAGCAGAAGATTTGGATTTTAAAAAGGATGGTTTGGCTTTTTGTAGGATTAGAATTGTAAGATTTGGAAGTGGTGTTTTTTCAGAAGATGAGTATAAAAAAATGATAGGTGAGTTTGGGTCTTTTGATACAAAGAAGGCTTATGAGTTTTCTGTTCAAGTGGGAGCATTTACTAATAGAATATTAGCGGAGAGAATGCTTGATAAGTTAAAAAAAGATGGTTTCAATAACTCTTATATAACTGAAAAGGTAGTTGGTAATGTTATATTCAATCGTGTTAGAGTAGGTGATTATGGTAGTAAAGAAGAGGCTTTAAGAGTTAGAGATGTACTTACTCAAAGGGGATATGATACTTATTTTGTTTCAACTTATGTTGAAAAGTAGTTTTTTAAATGTCTTTTAAGGTTTTTGAAATTTTATATTAATTACTTTTTAGAGAGAAGTAATGTTAACTTTGGACTTAAGTTAAGTTTTAGAAACATTGATAATTTGTTTACTTGATATTTTATAATAAAAGTCAAGTTTATGGTATATAGGGTCATCGTTAGCAGTGATTTTTTTGGTACTCATAAGGTTAGGTTGCCTAATGGAGAATGGGAAGATCCACATGATCACATTTACAAGGTTGAGGTTTGTTTATCTTCTTCTAGTGTTGATGAAAACGGAATGGTTGTTGACTTTGTTGAAGTAAAAAGAGTCTTAGATGAAGTTTTAACTAGGCTAAGTGGTGCCAATCTTAATGAGAATGTTGTGTTTTCTGGTGCTATTCCTACTGCTGAGAATATAGCTAAATTTATATTTACTGAATTTAAAAAGAAGTTTAAAAACTTAGAGTATGTTAGATTGTTTGAGACTGAAAATTTTTCTGTTATGGTATCAGAGTAGTTTATTATCTTTAGCCCACTTTATAGTTTCTTCAAGCCCTTTTTCGAGTGAATATTCGTATTTCATTCCTGTATCTTGAATTATCCTTTGTGGGGAACATACCCAACTATTCTTTATTTCGTTTACCTTTTCAAAATTGAACATAGAAGTTTGATTTGTAAGTTTTGATATTAATGTATTTAGAAAAGCAGATGTGTACAGTATTGAAATTGGTATAGGTACTCTAAGGACGAATTTTTTACCTAATTGCTTTTCAATTTCTTTGTAAAAGTCAATTATATATACAGGTTCTGGATTTGCTGAGAAATACTTTTTACCTATTGTTTTATTAGAAATCGTAGCGAGGTATATGCTTTTTACTAGATCTTTTACGTATACTAAACTTATTTTTGTCTTACCTCCTTTTACGAGAGGTTCGAAACCAAAGTTTATGAGTTGGTAGACTGATAAAAATTCCTTATCATAAGGACCATATACTGCGCTTGGTCTTATGATCGTTATTGGTAGTTTGTCATAGTTTTTTTCTAAAAATTTTTCTGATTCTAATTTTGACTTTCCGTAGGAAGTTACAGGTGAAGAAGGAAAATCTTCAGATATAGGTATCTCTGAGGGGCTGCTTGCTGCCTGAGAACTTATATATACAAATTTCTTTATTTTGGGGTTATGTTTTAATGTTGCTTCAAATAAGTTTATAGTACCTTGTGTATTTACTTTGTAGTATTTTTCAGTATCTAGTGCCTTGACTAACCCTGCCATATGGATTATATAGTCAACATCTTTTACTGCATCAGGTAGAGAGTTGGGAATAGTTATTTCTCCATACACTAACTTTACTTTATCTTCTATTTCTTTAACATTACTTGTTTTTCTAACAAGACATCTTATTTCAAATTTTTCGCTATGTAATAGGTCAACTAAATGTTTACCGATAAAACCACTCGCTCCTGTTATTAGTACTTTCATTTTCTCCCTCTTTGGGTAGTAATTATAATGTTTTTTTTCGTGTTTATTCAAAGATAGTTTGCAACTTCTTGTAGGGGCTACATTTCTAAAAGTTATTTACTGTTTTGATAGAATTAGGAATTTTAAGAAAATCATTTTCGCTTCACCCTTTACATATATGATATAGGGTATTATATTCACTAATTTCCGATATCTTCTATAAAATGTTTAATTCTTTTATTTTTAAAGCTAGTGAAATAAAAGCATTTCTTCTGTGGCTTATTTTGTTTTTTATTTCTGGGCCAAGTTCTGCAAATGTTTTATCATACCCTTCAGGTAAAAATACTGGATCATAGCCAAATCCATAACTTCCTCTAGGTTCATATGTTATACTACCTTTTACTGTTCCTTCCGCAAAAATGTACTTATCTTTGTCAAACATAAAAATTGCTACACAGACAAATCTTGCTTCTCTGTTTTCTTTTCCTTCTAGATTTCTAAGAAGTTTGTTTATTAGATCTTTTTGTGTAGAGTTTTCTCCTGCATATCTTGCTGACCTAACTCCTGGTTCTCCATTCAAAGCAAAAACCTCTAATCCAGAATCATCTGTTAGTACTGGAATTTTAAAAATTGAATAGTAGTATTTTGCCTTTATTAGAGAATTCTCAAAGAATGTTTTACCTTTTTCTTCAGGTTCTTTAACCTTAGTAAGGTTATTTAAGCTTAAAAATTCAACATTATCTAACACTTGAGAGAGTATTTCTTTTATTTCTATGATTTTACTTTTGTTTGTTGTTCCAATGAGTATTTTTTTCATATCGTTTATAGATTTATTTTATAAGGAAAGTTTATAACGTTGACATTTATACCATAGACTTTTATTTGGTTTTCTATCCATTTTTTTAATCTATCTTCTGAAATTTTAGCCATTATCTGTGTTTTGAATTCTGGTAAAGAAAGGAGATAGTTTTTAAATTCTTCTTTTGTCATAATTTCTTCTTTTCTTGATATTACTTTAAGTGCGAATGCGTAGTCTTTGTTTCCAATCTTTTGCCTTATAGGATAGGGAAGTTTTTGATCTAGTTTTATTCCACCTATAGCATTCAAAAATTCAATTGGTATATTTTCTTTTAGTAGGTTCTGTAGAGTGGTAGGTTGATTTTCAAATCTTACTATAATATCTTTGGAGTATTTGATTAAGCTTTTCGTTGCATAGTTTGTTGCTTGTTCATATTTACCCTTCTCAACATAGTTGCTGATTTCCAAAAAAATGTTGTCTATTTCTTTTTCCTGTGATAATGTTAAATCTTTTGGTAAAACTAAAGCAATTAAAATAAAACTTGCTTTTATTGACTTTAGTTTATCTTTGTTTTTATCAAAAAGTTCATCTACTATGGTTTTTAATTCTTCATCTTTTGGCTCTTCATTTAGATAATCCTTTAGGTTTTTATCTGAATTTATTAGCCTAGAGAGTATATATTGATTTCTTAGTTCTCCTATGTAATCGCTTTTAAATAGTTCGTTTTTATTTATTTCTTCTTTTAGTTTTTCATCACTCACTATTAAAAGTAATTTGTTATCATCTGGTAGAATTATACCTTTCTTTTTTGCTATTATCGTTAAAAACTTTTCGTTGAGTAATTTTTCAATTATCTCATTTGTTGATACAGTTAAGTTAGTTTGAGAAATTTCTTTAAATCTAGTTTCAATGAATTTCTTCCTTTTGTTGAATTCAAGTAAAGTTATACTTTCATTGTTTCCAATCGTTATTATAACTCTGTCAAGTACTTCTTTTTGAGCAAATAGGCTTTCTGCTATAGTAAGTAAGATAAATAAAATCAATATTCTCTTCATAACTAATCCTCGCTGAATGGTAATTATATAATTTTTTAGGAATGAATTAAAAATTAATTTTTTATAAACTTAAAAATTTCCTCAAACACTTTATCTGATAAAAACATATCCACTGTTGATATATTCTCTTCGATACCAGTTATGTTTTTGTTCCACTTATTTATCAAATTAAATGAATTTTGATAGTCATCGTTGTATATTACTAAGGTTTTTATGTTGTTATAGGGTTTTTTATTGAAATTAGAAAGTAAGAATTGGTTTAGCCCTAAAAAGTAGGATATAGGTTCGACTACTGAGAAAGGATAGAATGGTGAATATTCAAGGGATTCTATGTATTCTTCTATTTTTTCTTTATGGTTTTCAATTTTTAGATGTTTATTTTTTGATATGTATTTTAGAAATGTGTTAAGATTGTTTAATCTACCAAACTCTTTTAAGAATGGTGTAGTATCTTTTGGTTTGAAAAATGCTAAATGAAGTAAGGTAGATATTTTTACATTGTCTCTGAAGTTTTCAAAGTCGTATTTACCTTTTTCTAGTAAATTTTTATACAGTTTTATGTTATTTTCAATCTGATTTTTGTTTATTTCACCTGAAAGTGAAGGGTTTAGAACTATAACTTTTGAGATAAAACTTTTGTCTTCGTATTTTCCTATGGTGTGAAGGAATAGATCAAAACCGTCTCCCCAAGTTAGTATATTCACTTTTTTGGTTCTATTTTTTAGGTAGTCTATTACCTCTTTTAGTGATGTACTTATTGTTTCAAAGTCTAGCTTAACTAGTAGATCTTTGTATATTTCATATTTGTAAAATGGGAAGCTATATAATTCACTTTCAAATACATATGAAGATATATTAAACTGCCTAAGCTTTTCAATAAACAGCTTTGCCCAAGAGGGTCCTACAAAAACAGAGGGTATTATTAGTATTGATGTTTCTGAGTATTCGGTTGGGAAGAAGTATAGTTTAAATCTTAAACTATTTACTTGACTTTCAAAGGTGTATACCTTATAGTCAGTATTTGATTTTTCGAATACCTTATCTAGTATTTCCCTAAATTGTCCTAATGTTGTATGGTTGAATATTATGAATCTTGATAATTTGTTAGGTAGAATTGAAGAATTTTTAATGGGTTTATCATCAACTAAAAACCCTATTTTGTAGGTTGATTTTACTAAGTCGTATGCTTTTTTATCTGCTAATCCAAATGGATAAGCGAAAGCGAATACTTCCTTATTTATCTTTTTTTCAATGTATTCTTTTGAATAAACTATCTCTTGGTATAATTTTTCTTTTGAAACTCCTTTTAAGAAGGGGTGTGAGAAACTATGAGAGCCTATTGTGAATCCTCTTTCTGATAAATTTGAGATTTCTTTCCAAGAGAAAAAAGTATTTCCTCCTACTACCTGAGGGTATATAAAAAGGGTTATTGGAATTTTATTTGTTTCAAAAAATATTATTATATTTTTAGGTAATCTCCTTCCATCATCGAATGTTATAGAAACTACTTTTTCTTCAGATGGTATTTCGTTTGTAAAGTAATCTATACTTACTATCTTTATTCCTAGGTTATTTATTAGTTCTACTTGGGACGTCATCATTTCAGGTAAAATTGAGTATATATCTTCAAGTGAATATCCTACCTTGTGATAGCATAAAACAATGCCTGTTGGGTAAACTTTCGGTGAAATTGTTAATGAAATCGCTATAATTATTAATGATATTAGATATTTTTCTAAGTCTTTCATTCCTTTTAAGATTAAAATATTTTGATAATTATCGTCAAGATTTAAGTTAATTTTGAGTTGTCAAGTAATAAGCAATATCCATATAGTTAAATGAATTGATAGGAGGTGTAGCATTTACCAGATTAGGAATTGGAGATTTGGGAATATCATCAATATCTTATACCCTATAGGTAAAGGGAGATTTTAGAGTTTAAGCTATCTTATCGTGCAAAAGTGCAGGTAGGGAACTAAAAGAGGTTTCTTAAAATTTCTAAATCTATTAGGGAGAGTAAAATTTTTTTCCTTCTAACGTAAGCATTAAAGTAAAGGTAATTTTTATTTTTCTAACCTTATAATCTCTATAAATGGAGGTACCAATAGGAGGACGAAGTCCTCCTGTTGAACTTAAGGGTGGGTGGGGAACAAAAAGAAATTTCTTAAAAACTCTAACTTCTATTAG
>JBMFQU010000032.1:0-15828 GCA_049968435.1 Brevinematia bacterium
AGATCTTTTTGTGTCAACTTCTATTGTAGCATTTCCTAAACGGCAAGCACACCGCCCTGGCTGACAATCGCAAGTAAAAGAGTAAAGAGTCCTAAATGACTTTTGAGAAAAACTTGGAGCAGAAGAAACTAAAACTAAAAACAAAACTAAAACAAAAGAAAAAAAGAGTTTTTTCATTTTTAACCTCCTATTTCCTAGGTTTTTTAATAGGTTGTGAAGATTTTTGTTTTATTACTGAAATAACATTACTTACTTCTTTCTTTATGCTCTCTCTCACAGATTCATTATTTATAAACTTCATGTAATTAGGTATATAACTTGAAATCCTTTTTATGAAACTATGTAAATTTGTATTTTCATCAAGATCTAAAAGGTAACCTTCATCGGCAAATGAAGTTATTTTTTCAGCTAAAAATTCAACTTTTTTAATATCTTCTGGATTGTAGGCTTTTTCAAAATCTTCTAGTCTATTATAGAATCTTGCTTCAAAGTACTCTTTTATTATTTTTTCTAAATTAAGGTTTGTTTTAATAACATCATTGTAGAATTCTATTATTTTTTCTAAAGTAGAAACAAAAAATAGTATGTTAAATTCGAAAGCATCTGGATTATTATAAAGAAGATGAACGGGAAAAGGAATTTTTTTGCTATCATCAAGGGGGGAAGAAACTAACCATTCGGGATGCTTCGCTCTTAAATAAAAATAAAAAGAAAGAAAGTCGGCAAGCTCTCCTTTCCTTGCATAATCAGCTAATTTTTCAATTGTTAAAATTATTGCAGCAGGAGTAGGGTTTTTTTGAAGAGAAACATCTTTTGCTAATTCTGTTACAAAAAACGTCGTGAGATCAATCATTGCTTTCTCAGAGTTTGTTTTTGAAGCCTCAGTCATTTTTTCTCTTAGAATTTGCATTACTCTATCATTTGTAAAACCTGTATTTGTGTAATAACTTGTTTTTTTAGAAAAAGTTGAACCCTTTTTAGAGAGGAGAGTAACTCTTCTTTGTGCCTCTTTTAAAGTTTCAAACCTTAGGATAGGGAAATCAATAGTCACAACTTCACCTTCATGAAGAGGACCTCCAAGCAAAATAAAGGTATTTTCAGGCTTTCCAGACATTCTTTCTAAAGAAATACCTATTTTAATATTATTGAACTGACACGTACACTGGCTACCAATAATCCAAATACAGTGGAAAGGACCTCTATAAAATTCAAAACGGCCTATAAGGGCAAAAGTTGAAGAAAAAGTAGAAAAAATTAAAAACAAAACTAAAACAAAAGAAGAGAAGATTTTACTCATCTTTTACACCTCCCTTTTCTTTTTTCTCATTGTATAAATAAAAACCGAGAAAATCAAGATCAACACAGAGAACAAAAACATAAAACTTAAAAATTTTCTCTTGTCATTTTTTTTTTTGTTTGTTAAGATCTCCTACAACACTTTTCACTTCTTGCTCTGTAGTTTTGAATTTGTCTAGATTCTTTTCATAATTAGATAAGTAATTATTCAATCTTGATACCACTTCATAAAATTTTTCATCTAAACCCCAAATGAGGCCATTTGTTCCTATGTAAAAAATCTCATCATATAACGGCTTTGCTATTTCAGAGTAAGTTTGCTCATCTTTTACATTAATTTTATTATCAGAAGAAACTTCTATCTTATTTTCTTTAATAGCTTTGTTAAAAGCTTCTAGCTTATCTTTAAACGTAGAAATAAACTCTTTTACAGCGGAACTGATCTTTCCAGGTTTTGGATCTCGATATAACACAAGAGGAGAGAGAGGAGTTTTCTTGCTTTCGTCAATATCAGATGAAATCAACAGCTCTGGATGTTTAGCTCTCAAATAAAAATAAAATGAAAGAAAATCAGTTAACTTATTCTCTTTTGCAAGAGAAGCAAGCTCACGAACCACTAAAGCCACACCAGCAGCATTAGGATTTTTTTGTAAAGTTATATCTTTTGCTAATTGATGAATAAAAAAAGTTGTCAAATCAACCAAAGCTTTTTCAGATTGAGATTTTGAAGCTTCAACCATTTTTTCTTTCAAAACTTGCATTGTTTTATCAGCTTCGGTCCCTAAACCTATTTTAGCAAGTAGGCTATTTACTGAATAACTCACTTTTTCTGACAAGGTCAAGTTTTTCTTAAAAAGAGTAGAAGCTTTTCTTTGAGATTCTTCTAAAGCATCAAGCTTAAAGAAAGGTAAATTAACATTTACTACCTCGCCATAGAAAGCTACACATTCATTTTCACAAGAAGAACCATCAGGAACTTTACTTAAATCAACAGCTAACTGAATATCCCCCAAGCTACATTTACAGCTACCTATATTACAATCGCAAACGAAAGAGTGAATCCGTATCGGGGGGTCAGTTCGAATAGAAGCAGGATAACAAAAAGCAAATGAAACTAAAAACAAAACTAAAACAAAAGAATATAAAATTCTATACATCTTATCACCTCCCACAATAAGAATCTAGAAACTTATACATATTATCTAGCACAACATCGAACTTAAAATTATTAACATAACAAGCACAATGAATTTTAGAAGCTTGAAGTTGACAGTTACACACGAAAGCCTTTTGAGAAGCACAAAAAACTAAGAAAGAATTGTCAGATGAGTTTTCTTCATAGCAAGTACAATATTTTTGATAACATTCACATTTTAAATTATCTAAAGTATAACTAAAAGCAGATGAAGCTAAAAGCAAAGTTAAAACAAAAGAAGAGAAAATCTTAATCGTCTTTTTCATCTTTCCACCTCCTTAGTGAAATTAAGATCTAATCTTAAGATCTAATCAGAGGCAACGGGCCTAGTGGTTTTGGCCCAGGGAAAGGTTTAGGTAAAGGCTTAGGTATCGGCCGGATGGGATACGTACCTAAAAACACCGAACTTGAATTCACACTAGATAAACCTTCTGATGATGATAAACTAGCTTCAGTTTTTGAGAAATGCTTAACAACCAAAGAACCAAGAAGAACTAAACTAACTAGCAAAGCAACTCCTCTCATAGCAGCACCCCCTTTTGGTTTTTTTATTTTAAATGTTTTTCAAGCTCTTCTTTTTTTGTCTCATTCAAAGTCTTCTCAAGTTCTCTCTGAATCTCCTCAACTTTCTTTCTCTTCTCTTCAAGCCTCTTCTGTGCCTCCTCTTCCTCTTTTCTCGCTCTTTTTTGGATATCTTCAAAAAAAGTATTGTTTTCAGGTAGCATTTTTGACTTTGCAATTACAGAAAAAAGATTATCAAATCTAGCACTTTCTCTTTCCATCAACGCTTCATGCTCAGATTGCTTAATAGCAGTATAGAAGAAAATAACCGCAGCAGCAGGAGCAGTAAGCACTAAAGCTTTCATTACACTATTCATTTTTCATCACCTCCTTTTTCATCTTGCTTTTCTTTTTCATCTTGCATAGTGTTATACCCTCTATAAAAATAATAAACAAAACCACTGATAAAAATTAAAATCAAAAAAGCATGTAAAACTTTTGAAAAAGCAGCTAAGACTAAAAAGAGAAAAACAGCAAAAACAGTCTCAATTCTAAAACGCAAAATTTCAAAAATAGATCTTGAAGCAATGAATTTAAGCTCTTCTAATATCTTCTTTAACTCAACCATTTTTTCACCTCACTTACAATGAATAACAAAATACTAAGCAGGCTAAGAAACAAGAGAATAGAAAACCCCCACGAGGAGACAAAATAAACACGATCACAAAAAACTTCTTGTACTTCTTTTTTTTGTAGCTCAAGTAGTAAACGCTTTCTTTTGAAAACCCATGCATATAAAAACACTATCCAATAAAAGGGATTAAACTTGTACAATTTCATCTTCAACACCTCCTTTCAATTCTTTTTCTATTAATATTAATAAAACAAATTAAAGCCATACTTTAGCACCCCCTTAGTGAGAAAACTAAATGCACTAAAAAAACTCAATAACAACAAAACAAAGAGAAGTGCAGTACTAACAAAAACATCAAGTGATTTCATCTTAACCACCTCCTTAATATTTTCTATTAATATTAATAAACATTAAAGGAGGATATGAAGAAGCTAAAACACGAATCGATCTTCAAGCTCAATCGTGTTAGCTTGAACAGGAAAACTAACAAATGGAATTTTCACTTTTGATGTAGGATAAGAAAGTATTTTCAAGTATGCTTGCAAATCTTTTAAATAAGCAAACTCGGAAGGTAAGATAACTTTTTCAAGCTTTCTACGACGCACAAGAGATAAGCCATCTTTCACGTCCTCCACCCCCATCGCCAGTGTTTCGTCAGTTTCAAGAATCTCAGCTTCACCATAAACCTTAGCCATTGTTTCTTGGCTTTTCGGATCATTTAAAGCAAAAGAAATTATTGTAGAACAGTTATTTAAAATAGAAAAAGCCGCCTCATGATAAATTCTCTCAAGTTGATTAAAATCTTGTAAAGCAAGAACTAAACTTAAGCCCTTAGATCTTCCTTGCTCAAGGCAAGATAGAGTCGCAGAAAGCTTTTGTAAAGTGGAGAACTCATCGAGAATAAAAAAGATTCTTCTCTTATTGTCTTCAGGAAGACTTAAAGCATGTTTAATAGCAACGTCTATAAACAGTGAAAGCAAAGGCCGTAGAGTATCTCGCAATTTAGGAAAACCTACGATAAAAAGAAAACCTTCCCCTTCTTCTACCCATTGCTTAAGTGAAAAAGTATTTCCCAGATGTGAGGTATAAAAAAAACAGTTAGTATATTGTTTCATCGTAGAAAGAACATCCGATGCCACCTTGGAGCCTTTTTCATAACCTAACAAGTACCCCAAGGCTCTTTTTGCAATCTCCACCCCCTGGCTAACAGCAATTATCGTTTGATTTAACATATCTTCTTCAGACAATGAGCAATAATGCCAAAGATGTTGATTTGTCTCTTGTTTCGTGTACTTTAAATAAAATAAAATACTTGAAAAAACATCTCTCGCCGCATCTACCCAGAATTTGTCATCACGCATAGAGGAAGGTATCAGTGACATAGAAACTGAATCTACATCAGCGAAAGTCTCAATTTCTCGAAGTACGCACCAATGGACCGTCCGCTTGTCAAGAGGATTAAAAATGAGATCCCGTGAAGGATCATAAAAGCAACTGATGAAATCACCTTTGAAATCGTAAATAATAGCCTTATTTTTTCGCTCTCTCAACTGAGAGATAAAGGAATAGATAAGCCTTGTCTTCCCAGTACCACTACGTCCTATGATAAAAAAATGCCTCACTTCGGCTTGTCCCGGGATTGGAATTTTTCCAATCGTGAGAAGTCCTTCTTTCTTTTCTTTTAAATCTTTTTCTATAATTTGCTTCAACTCATCTTCTGAAACTACTTTTGCCCCCCGTAAGTGTTCGTCTCTCGTGATTTTTTCAGCTTTGGTTTTGTACTTCCTAAGGAAGATTGGAAAAGCCAGCCAAACTGGAGAACAAAGAATAAAAAATAAAATACTTATCTTAATTAAGTAAAAAACCGCCTTGATCCAGAGATGGGGAGAAAATGTAGTAAAAGCTAAAAAAACTATTTTTAAATCTTCAAAACGAAAAAGAAAAATAAAAATAAAAGTCAAGAAGAGATGCAAGAAAAACACTATTAAAAAAGTTGTTATATACATCTTCAAAGTCATTTGTACAGAATGCCACCATACCTCGAAACCCTTAAAGGACCTAGCTTCTTTGTAAGCTTCTAAATGTTTTCTCTCCATTCTATTTATATATAAAACTATAAATAAAAACACTCATGAAAGATGTATTTATGCTTAAAAGTAAAAAAGTAAACTTCTTCTCTCGCTCGTGTTAACGCTACATAGAAAACTCTTCTTTCACTTTCGAGACTATCTTGAGAAGTATTCATATTTAAGAAAACCTCCTTCGTAACTCTTAAATCTACAAAAACAACGTCTGATTCTAAGCCCTTCGCTTTGTGTATTGTTCCAAGGTAAACTCGAGGTTTTAGCCATGCTTCTAAATTGTGTAAAACACCTTTCCAAAAAGAATAAATAGTTTGATGTTTATATTTGAACTCTTGAAAAAGATCATCAATGCTTCTTGTGTTAATTGCTTCAAGTATTTTTTTGCTCTCTTCTCTTTCACATTCATTAAAGCTTTTTTGCTTTGTCAGTACTTTAAAAACTTCATTAAAAACTTTATCTTCTACTTGACTTGCAGTTAAAATCTTATCCTCAATTGGAACAATTTGTTTTAATCTTTGTTTGAGAACTGTTAGTAAATTCTCAACATCTTTTCGATCTACCTCTTTTACTTGACGAATATTAATCAATGTTTTCATTGTTAAAACCCATTGAGGAACAACTTCTCTATCAAGATAAGCAAAAGGAATATTTAGACTATATAATCTTCTTGCATGCTCTCTTACAAAAACTTGATTTCTACAAAGTAGAAAAACTTCTTTTTCTCTTTCAATTGCTTGTTTAATAACATCATAAACAAAGCCTCCAGAAATTTCTCTTATATTTCCACTAGTTTTGATAGCTTTAAATTCTTTTATTTTCCTTTTTTTGTTCCGTGAAATTAGTTTTTTTGCTCTCTCACAAACAATAGATGTTAGCCTGTAAGAAGTATCTAAAACTACCTCTTCATCACCTTCGAGATCAAGAAAAATTCTAGAATCAGCTCCCGCAAAATTGTAAATAGCCTGATCGTCATCGCCCGCAATAACGATAATCTCATAATTTTTCATCAACTCTCTAAGAACAGCCCACTCAAGCATTGTGAAGTCTTGTGCTTCATCTATTAATAAAACAGTACCCTCAAAAATACTTAAACACATTTGATTTTTTAATACTTCAATCAATAACTTCGTGTAATCAATTTTTTCCTTCAAAAATTGAATATATTCTTGATATTCTTTTAGAATAAAATCAAAGGAGAGATTAAAATTAAAACTTTCTTTCTCTTTTTTGTAAAAATCTCTAAAATGCAGTGAAAAATCTTTCTCTACATCCCACGTATGCCTCACTCTTTCTATAAATCTAAATATCTTGTTTCCTAGTTTTACTGAATAACCCTCTTCATAGTCATCAGCAAGGGAGAAGTCATAACCTTTCTTCTGAAAATAATTAGCTACATCTAATTCACTTACTAAATCGCTATAAAGACTTCTATTGTGAAATTTACACAAAGCTTCATAGCAAAGACTATGTAAAGTTCTAACTTGCTTAGCATTTAACTTAACCTTTCTTTCTAAAAACTTATTTAACAAAGCACTAACAGCAGCATTAGTAAAAGAAACACAAAGAAGCTCCTCGTAGATTGAATAAAAATTTTTTCCTAATAGATTTAATACATAATTTATAAGTGCAGTAGTTTTTCCCGCCCCCGGTGGCCCAAAAATTTTTACTATCTTCATAGTAGCTCCTCCTCGTCATCGTCAAAACTGACAAACTCTTCAAACTCTTTTACATCCTCAGCCAGGTTGGAACACTTCTCTTCAGAAGTGTTCCAGGTATTCTTTTTAGAAGTCCCATTATTTCTTATATCACAGTTAAGTGGAACACTTGGAACACTTCCTCCAAAAGAAGTGTTCCAGCCGAAAGCCTCATCATTTCTAACATTCAAGGAATTTGGAACACTTTCACCTAAAAAAATTTTTTTATCATTATCTACATCAGAAAAATTTGAAAATTTTTTAAAGAAGTGTTCCAAGTTTTGCTCCTCGGAAGCCTCATCATTTCTTGCCTCCAGAAGGTTGGAACACTTCTCTTCAGAAGTGTTCCAGGTATACTCCTCGGAAGCCTCATTATTTCTTGCCTCTAGAAGGTTGGAACACTTCTCCTCAGAAGTGTTCCAAGAAGTGTTCCAGCTAGAAATCTTAGAAAAAAGATTTGTTATATCCCAAACTCTAACCTTTTTTCTTTCCCCCCCTTCCACACGTGCTCTAATAAGACATGGTTTAGCTCCCATCTTATATAGGTAATCTACCAGCTCTTTCAAGTTCATATGTAGCCCATAAAGAGATAGCTTGTTTTGTATAGTAGCTAACAAACTACTTAAACTGATATAATATCTTTGCTTGTCTTTATCATAATAAATTGAAAATATGCCAGCTTCTTTAAAAACATCCTCCACAGGTGCTTCACTTATAACACGTAGTACAGCATCGTATTTTTCTTCTTTTTCTCCTCTCTCTCCTATGTCTCTAGCTCTTTCTAAAATAAAAGAGACGAAATCCTCCCATTGAAAAAGGTATACCTTTTTAAAACCTTCTTTTGTCTTTTTCCACTTGAAAAAAGGTTCTATTTCATTAGGTTTTCTCGCAGTAAATCTTAAAAATAAATTAATAAACTTGTTTCTCTTGTTAAAATCATCAAGCTTCATTTCTACTTTCGCTAAGCCCCTCTTTCCTTCAGCAACTAAACTGATATAAAACTCATCATTTCTTGAAAAAATCTCCGCTTTGTGAATTTTTAATCTCTCAGTATATTTTCGTATAAGAGTTAATATAAAACTATTTCTACTTTCTTTCTTTTTATTGCTTAAAATTTTTAAAGCTTTTTCAGCAAGTTCTTTTGCTTCTTGCTCTGTTTCACTTTTTAAGAGATTGTTAAGCAAAGATTTTAAGTAGCCCCAGGAACGGAAAGGAATATTTTTTTGAAGTCTTTCTTTTACTCGATCTATCATATATTGAGTTCTCTTGTGAGAAAATTCTTCTTTGAAGATCTCTTCAGTTAACTGAAAAATCTCTTCATCGCCAAAATTAGATCTTACTAAACCCCCCACAACCCCCGTGTCAATATCATATCCCGTAATGTATTTTCTCAACCAAAGCTCCCTCAAAATGCTAGCTAGTTCTAAAAGCTCTTCTTGCTCTATGTATATTTCCTCTTTAGTTTCCTCTTCTCCCTCCCATTTCACAGCTCCGCTTACCACCAATGCTTGAAGTATATCCAGAGGAATAGGTTTTAAGTTTTCAAAATCTTCTTTTACCCATTCCCACCTGAAGATTTTTTTGTCAACTACTAGCTCACTTGGAGGTGCTACAACAAAACCGCCATCGTTTCTGACATCAAAGCCCCAAGCCTGATATGTTCCTTGTTTAAGTTCCTCGCAGTAAGCAAAGTAAAAGTGATACCCCCCTCGTGCAGTTTTCACGACACAACTTGCTTCAGCAAAAAGTTTCTGAATCAGATCTTCAGATAATTTTTCTCTAAAGATATTAAGATTATCAACATCAATTACAGTCAGATTGCTTCTCCTCCCAGTTAAAACTCCAATACCAACTCCTATAAAATCTGAAGAAAACTTTTCTAAAGCATCAATGCATAAGTCCCAGTAGTTTTCTAAATCCTCCCCAGATGAAATGTTAGTCCAGCCCTTTAAAACAGGCTTTTTTTCAACCTTACCTTTTTCCTTATTATACGAAAGCAGAATAGGTATTGAAAACACTTGAACACTTGACAATTTTTCTTTTTGCTTTATAATATCGCTTAGATAGTTCACCTTTTCACCCCCTTTTAGTTTTTGCTCGGCCGGCTTCGGCCCCCCCCTCTTCTTAGTTAATTAGTTCTTTCCAATCTATTGAAGCTTCCACGGAATCCAAGGAATAAAAAATTCTCTTTTTTTCCCTATCAGTGAGATAAAACAAACTAACACACTTTCTCCACGCTTTCTTTTGCAAAAGAACACGGTTGCAAAAGTTTAAAAAGTGATAAGTTAGATATTTTTTAGTGAGAAACTCTTTTTCAAAAACTTTTTTCTCGTAGAGGTACAAAACAAATTCTTGAACTACATCATCTATAATGAAATCTCCTTTCAGCTTCTCATTGACAACTTTTCTAGCCAGTGTTAAATAAGTCTTAAGCTTCTTATCAAAAGTTGAGTGTTTTTGTTTTTCATTAATAATAAAAAATTTAAAATTTAATTGACCCGTCACCCGCCCCCTAACACCACTTCCAACACGACCTATTGTGCTTTTTGTCCGATTCCCCCCCCGTGCTATATAACCTACCTTAGGTTTTTCGGTTTCAAAGGGAAGGTTGAAAAAACTCAACTGACCAGCCCTCAGCCCGCTCATACTTCACCCCCTCTAAAACTTTAAAGATAAGTTATTAAAAAGACTTAATTGATAAACCCCCCTCATGATTCCCCCTAAAGTAAAGAATAAGAAAGAGAAATTTTTTCCCTTTTTTGATAAATACAATGAAAAACTCGATTTTCTTTTAAAATCTCAAGTAATTCTTTCTTAACCTCTCTATACCCTTTCTTAATTTTTCTTAAAAATGTTTTTTGATGTTTTTTTCCAGATACTATTTTGCTTATCTCATACCCAAAATCGTAAATATAAAAATCTAATGCTTCTCTTTTTACCTCATTTGAGTCTACGTATTTCCGTATTCTGTAATGTACATACTCAACTAAAAAGCTTTCTCCAGTAGTTAAAGTATTTTCAGTTATTTTTTTACATACTGAAAAACTGAATTTATCAGAATTTTTTATTAACTTAAACATCTCAATGCACATATCTTTATCTATCCGTAAATCTCCGTACTTTTCCTCAAAATATACTTTAATTATTATCTTATTATCATCTCTTCCATCAAGGTAAATTGAAGTTATTTCTTTATCAACTGCAACTGAATTTAAAAATTTTTCAAATTGAAGTAAATCAAGTATTTTTGTAAAAGCTTCTTCTTTCTCTTCTTTTTTGAAAACTAATTTTATATCCATACGCTCCCCCTTTAAATATTTAAAGAACAAGAAAAAGAAATTTGCTTCTTTTTCAGTACTTCAAGTACTTCTTTCTTAGCTTCATCAAAGCTCTTGTTGTATATAGTTATGTATATATCTTCATTGTCAGTATTTCTTACGATATCTAAACTTACTTTGTTTTTAAATTTGTATATATTAAAAGCTAAACTACTTTCTTTGTTAGAATTGTAAAATCTTGTCAAATGATATTCTAAAGAATTCGAGTCCGAGTATGTTTCAGTTACATAATCATATCCCACCGCCGCCTCGAAAACGAAATTATTAAAATTTATTAACTTAAGCATCTCTTGACAAATCTCTTTGTCTATACTGCATTCTCCAAAAACTATTTCTAGAACTACCTTTTTGCCTCTATCCGAGAAGTATAAATAACTTATACCTACATCTTCTTTAAGTAGCCTTTCTACTTCAGCTATTGCTTCTTTAGTTGAAGAAAAAACTGAACGAGAAATTGCTTCAGTCATAGCTACACCTCCTTTTTTATTTAATTTAAATTAAAAAGCTTATTGCAAGCCTCTTGAATATTTTTGCAAACTAAAAGCTCTTCAATTTTAGACTCCATTAGATACCAGATGAACAACAGGCGCTCTTTCTCGAGAAAGATAAGACGTAAGCTAGTTTCATCTTTTGTTGAAACTAAATCAACAAAACGAACGAAACTAGAAATTAGTTGAAAAATTAGTTGTTTAAAGCCCAATAATTCACTAAACACCCTAACACCCCCCCCTTTTTGTTTTTTTTTATACGAAGTCAAAACAAAACTACACTATACAAAACACAGCTTTTTTTGTTTTTTCAGTAGTCTTTTTGTTTTTCTCTTCTGCAACAGTACGTATGCAATGCTTACTTAATCTCTTGCTTGTTTAAACCGTGAACTATTTTTTGATAGAGAGGTATAAAACCTCTCTTACCCCTGATTGTTTTATTTGAATGTTTTTTGATAGGGACCCCTTAAGTTGGAGCCCCCCTATGACTTACATGATTTCTTACCTTCCTATCAGGAAAAAACCCTGATAGGTCTCTTCCTTCCTACCAAGGAAATTTCCTTGGTAGGTCCCTTCCTCCCTACTGAGGGAGTCCCTCAGTAAGTTCCCTCTTACTGTTTTTTGATCTACTTTTAATATATAAACAACTTCTTCAATTTGTCAAGGGGGAGATTTAAAATTTTCCACTTTTTTCTTAAAGAAGTTTTTTCCCCGTTCATGTTTATTTATTTTATAGAAAGAAAAAATTTGAAAGGAGGTAAGAACTATGATTGAAAGTTTGTTTGCTTTGTTTTTAATGACAAATTTGACTTTGCAAACTACCTCTCTAAGTGTGCCCCCGCATTATAATATAAATAATATATATAATATAGAGTCAAAAACTGAAAGCCTATCGCCAACTGAAAGTACATCAATTGAAAGTCCATCTCTTACTGAAAGTACATCACTAAAAGAGAAAATGTATCATAACTTTAATAGAAAATCAGAAAAGGAAAAAAAAGATGATTAATGTAAGTGTAGCAAGAACAGCAGAATACTATACTAGCTTGCAGTACGAATCTTATTTGTCAGCAGAAGGGAAAGGAACTTTTCACGGAAAACTTGCAGAAAAGTTAGGTCTCTCGGAAAAAGAAGTCAATAAGGAAGAAATAATGAAGTATGCAGGAGAAAAAAGAGTAGGAATTGATGTCACAGTGTCAGCTCCGAAAAGTGTTTCAATTGCTTACGCACTTGCCCCCGATGAAGTAAGAAAGCAGATTAAGGAGGCATACGACAAAGCAGTCAATTCTCTTATCAAAGAACTTGAAAACTATATCTACACGAGAGACAGAACACAAAACGCACAAAGTTTGTATACAAAAGCAGATGCTCTTATTTCACGCTTTGATCATTTCACATCACGAGAACTTGATCCGCAACTTCACAGTCACCTTTTGATTTCAAATCAGGTTTATCGGGGGGACAAATTCACGGCAATTGAAGCAAGAGAGATTTATAGAGTGCAACATTACTTAGACACTTATTTTAAAGCAGAACTTGCAAAAGAGTTGTCAGCAAAAGGTTTTGAACTTGAACCTACCCGAGATGGATTTGAGATCAAGGGAATTAGTAGAGAAGTAATAGAAAATTTTTCAAAAAGAAGTAATGAAATTGAAAAAACTCTAAGCAGTTTAGGCTTAGATCGCTCTTCATCGTCAGCAGAACTGAGAGAATCAATAGCACTTTCGACGAGAGATCATAAAAAAGTAGTAGATTTAAAAGAATTACAGCAGAAGTGGATAAATGAATTACAAGCAAAAAACTTATCTTTCACAATTGAACGAAATAAAGAACCTCAACCTCAACTAAACCTCGATGAAAAACTTTATAGTGTTATACATAAAACTTTAGAAGGAATATCAGCTTTAGAGAGTACAGTAACCAAAGAACAATTTTTGACTGAAACAATAAAAAATCTTCACGCTCTAGGATATTTTAACTTCGATGTTAACGAATTAAAAGAAAAAGTAAGTGACTATTTAAAAAAAACGAAACAGGTAGAAAGATTAGATCTGAACGGAATTAAGAGAGAATATGTCTTTGTAGAAGAGATTAAAAAGTTAGAAGAAAAGCTAGATAAACTTGTCAAAGAAGCAAACGAAAAAGGGAAAAGCTTTCTTTCTGAAGAGAAAGCTCAAAGACTTTTAGATAAGTTAGAAAAAGAAGGAATAAAACTTACTGAAGATCAGAAAAACACTGTCTATTCAACCCTCACGGGGCAAACGAACTTGCATCTATGGCAAGGAGTGGCCGGCGCAGGAAAAACTTTCACGCTTTCTATTGTAGCAAAACAATTGCAAGAGCAGGGATATAAGATAACAGCTCTTGCTTCGACAGGGAAAGCAGCAGAAGTGTTAGCAAATGAACTAAAAGAAAAAGGTATTCAAGCTAACGCAGCAACTATAGACTCATTTTTAATAAACACTGAAAGACTTTTTCGAGAAAAAGAAATCTTTGATCGCAACGCAAAAGCCCAAGCTATTGTACAAAAGCATTCTTTACTAGGCCTGAAGGTAGCAAGAGAAGGTATTTCTTATTCTAAAGATTATGAAGTTATTAATAAGAAGTTTGAAAAAACAAATTTTGCATCCCCCCGCAATGTTTTTGCTAAACACGCTTTAAAGTTAATAGATAAAATAAATCAATTAAATATTCCAAGTCATCTAAAAACAGAACCTATACAAGCTCTAAACAAAGTAGCTAAAACTGAAACTTACATTTCGCAGCTAAACAGATTTATTGATAAACTTTTGCAAAAGCAAACTAAACAAGCAGCTTATGTTTTAAAAGATAGATATCAAATAATTGTAGAGAGAGAAAAAAATATTACTCATATTTACACGAAAGACACGTCCACGGGATGGATCAGTCATGCAGCTTTTGAAGGAAAGCAAATGATAGAAAATGAAAGATTTATCACGAAATCTGAAGTAGAAAAGCAAGTAAGAGAAATCGGAAGAACAGTTTATATCATTGACGAGACAGGGATGACAGGAATAAAAAACATGGCAAATTTCCTTGAAAAAGTAGTACCTCAAAATGGAAAAATCATTACCATTGGAGATATTAAACAATTGAAGCCGGTCAGTGCAGGAGATCCCTTCCGTCTCAGCCAGGAGAAAATGGATCGGAAAGAACTTTCAACAATTTTTAGACAAAAAGAAGCAAGTTATAGAGAACTTACAACCGCACTTTCTAGACAAGATTTCGTAAAAGCTATTACTTTGTTAGAAAAAAGTCAAAAGGTAGTAGCTCTACAACAGGAGAAATTAGCAGAAAAAGTTAAAGAAGCTTATTTCGCCAAAGGATATGATAAAACTTTGATTGTCACGCCAACAAACCAGACCCGGGAGTTTTTAAACGAAGCTATAAGAAATGAACTAGTTAACCGTGGGATTGTCCAGGAAGGAGAGAAACACATTGTAAGAGAAAACACAAATCTAAATGGAACGCAGATTTTGAGATCAGTAAATTATGAAAAAAATTTAATTTTACAAATAATGAATAAAGAAGAGATGAAAAGGTTAGGAATTGATGTTAACGAAAAAGATTTAAGAATTACCGAAATAAACACAAAAGAAAATACTCTAACTCTAAAAGGAGAAAAAAAAGAATACAAGATCAAAGCACACGAACTAAACCCAGAGAAAGTTTCGGTTTGGAAAGAGAAGGAAATTTCTATCGGAAAAGGAGATAGAATAGTAGCTTTGAAAAACGACAAAGAACTGAACGTGAAGAACGGAGAAGTTTTTGAAGTTAAAGAAATTAAAAATAATAAGCTAGTCTTGCAAAACGAAAACAAGTTAGTTGAAGTAGATATTAATAAATATAATTACTTCTCTCACGCTTACGCTATAACCACGCACAAGGCACAAGGGGTAACGGTACAAAATGTGATATATGCAGTGCCTGACGTAAAGCAGGCTAGTTTTAACCAAGTCTACGTGGGATTGACGAGGGGAAAGCAAGACTTTTTAGTTTATGTGGGAACAAAGGATGGATCAGAAAAAAGCATAGAGAAAGCAAAGATAGATTTTTACAGCAAACTGACAAAAGAACAACTGAAATTAAACGTGTCTGATCTGAAAGACTTATCAAAACTTAATGAGAAAGCTTCAATCACAAAAGAAGATATTAAGAATCTTCTCAAAAGCTTGAAAACTGAAGAAAAAGCTCTTGAATCAAAAGAAATCGCTAAAACTTCAAGTACTGAAAAAGCTTTTGAGTCAAAAGAAATCTCTAAAACAGCTACTGAAAAAACTTTTGAATCGAAAGAAGTTTCTAAGTCAAATGAAGTCTCTAAAAGCTCTGAAATCTCAAGTGGTAAATCAAGTAGTAAAAGCTCTGAACTCTCTGAAAGTAAAGAACTTTCAAGATCGAGATAAAGCCAGCAAGCAAGCTTGCAAGCAAGCTTGCTTGCAAAAAGCCCCCCTTTGCCTCGCCTATTAGAAATTGAAGTATGCACACACCTCGCCACAAGCTTTGCTTGTGGCTCGGTGTGGCTTTGGAGATTAGATGTAGCAAGACTTACAAGATGTTCTTAAGAAATTCTTAAGAAC
>JBMFQU010000033.1:0-15785 GCA_049968435.1 Brevinematia bacterium
AAGCATAAATTCCAATTAACCACACTTTAACCTACAAAATTATTGTAAATCGATAAAAATTCAATTTCAAGAGAATTAGTATTGTTTTAACTTTAAAAACTAAAATTCACTAACTACTACCTTTTTAAGAACTCTTTTATCCTTCTCTTGGATTACAAGAAACAATATATTGCTTCCCCTTAGAAAAGGGATTATATACTTTCCTTTCTCATCCTCTCCTTTTGAAAAATTAATTTTATTGTGATTTTTATCAAAAATGTATAAATTATCAAATGAACCTTCAATATATATTTTCTGTCCTAATCTAACATAAGTTGGATAAATTCTTAATTCCTCTTTATCATTTATAGGTATCTCAATATATTCAGAAAAAGAATATCCTACATCATCCTCTATGGTAATGAATATAATAATTTTATCATTTTCACCTGTAAAAAAAGAAATCTCACCTGAACTTTTTAGATCTAAAGACACATTTCCACTGCCAGATATTCTAATCTTACGATTATACGGATCATTTAATACCAATTTAATAGTAGTGTAGGAATTTTTTGTTATATTCTGGGGTTTTTGGATATAAAAAGAAAAAGGAGGAAGATATATAATATTCGTTACATACTTATCCATATATCTAAAAATCACCAAATTACCGTTAGTAATACTTTTAAGAGGAAGTATTGTATCAAGGTAAAATTCGGTAAAATAATATTCTCCCAAATTTTTTAATGGGAAGTATTTAGCTATACCATTTATATTTACCTCTATGTAAGGTATTTCATCTGTTGCTGAAAATAATTTTACCCTAATAGGATTATCAGGAACTAATTCATTCTGTCCATCATTTACTAGAATTGTAGTGTTTGATTCCAATATTGTTATACTACAAGGTAAAACATCTCTATTACCATTTTGAAGAACTGAAATTATGTTAAATGTACCCTCTACTGATGGAACTATAAAGTATATCTTATTAGTTGTATTCGATATAATATTCAAATAATTTTGAACAGAATCATTACTAATCATCAATGATACAACTTTATCTAAATTCTTACCTTGGAAGAAGTTTGTAGTTTGACTTTTCGCTACAATATTAGTAGGATTAAATGAGGTTAATTTCAACCACTCTATACTCTTTCCAGCCTTTGTAAAATGGTAGATAAAATCTCTAACATAACTTTTCAAGACATTTGGATTATTCTTAATTATGATAACATTTTCCTCATTGTTTTCCTCAGAATTCTTAGAAAGATTATACGAACCCGTTATAACAATTCCCTTTGTCAAATCATTTTCATCATAATTAAGTATAAGATATTTATTGTGCAATATCTTATATTCGTTCTCTATAGCAAAATTTTGTGGCTTCTGCTCCAATAGTACCCTATAAGCAGAATAACTATTTAATCCCTGCCCTCCATCAAATATACCATATATATCTTTGTTAGATAAATTTTGCAGAACAACTTCGAATATTTCTGAATTTGTAGAAAAAGAATACATACACATGAAAACATTTTCAGCTTGATTTATAAGCTCAATTAACCTATCTTTTATCTTATTTTTATCTGAATAAGAAAAATAAACTTCTTCATTTTCCGTTGTATGATAGTAAGGAGGAGGATCCTTTTTTTCTTTACCAATTCTGGAAGAGTAGAGATTAAATTCGAAAGTACTTCCTCCCCACTCTTCATTGAATTCTTGGATATAGATATTCGCAATATCTACGCTGTTCTTAACCACTAAAAGGTTATTGTAAGACAAATAATAACTTGATATTGTAAAATTATAAGAACCAGTTATGACTGTATTAGCAACCAAAGAAGAAGTTACATCGTAATCTATAACTAAAAATTTACTATGATGCTGCCTAGAATTTTTATAGTATCCTTTTGACTTTAAATCATTGTAAATTTCTATATTCTGATAAGAGTCCATATAATCAATAATACCATTCCAATAATCACTATCTATCATAATCCTTATTTTAACACCTCTCTGGCTAGCATTTATAAGAGCATTAGCAATGTCTGGATCATCAAACGAATAAGCACTTATAGAAATATTGCTTATAGATTGATTTATATAATCTATAATAACTTGCTTAAGATTATGATTATATTCAGTACTATTAAAGTAACTTACAATTTCATAGGCAAACAAATTTAAGCTAAATAAGACAAAAAGCAATACTAATCCAAGTATATTTATTATTTTCATAACCTAATTCTAAAAAAACATAACTTTGATTTCTATTAATAATCTTCCAGAAAAGTTAAATTATTAGTAGAAATTTAATATAGGTAGTTTTTATAATAAAAGAAATAATTAGAGAGGTTGATTATGTCTCAAGACGGTGGATTATCATTTTTGATATTAATGATACTGATGTTTGTAATATTCTACTTCCTTATAATATTCCCAGAAAGTAGAAGAAGGAAGAAGTTAATGCAACAAATCAATGAGATGAAAGAAGGTGATAGATTTGTTACAGCGGGTGGAATAATTGCAGAGTTTATATCAAAGGACGAAGAAAAGGGAATAGTGAAAGCCAAAATTTCAAAAGATACTATAGTTGAAATAGGTAAAGACTTTATAGTATCCGTTTTATCTAACAAAGTTGAAGAGAAAAAGTAAATTAATTAATATTTTGCTATTCTTTAAGGAGAGGTGGCCGAGAGGTCTAAGGCAACGGTTTGCTAAACCGTCGTAGTGCTGAAAGGCACTACCGTGGGTTCGAATCCCACCCTCTCCGCATCTTTAATTATACTTTTTAAGATTTAATGTAACTTGAAGTTTTTTACTTTGAACTGGATATAAATTACTCTTATTAGGTGAAACTTCTTCTTTATAAACCCTATATATTATTCCTAAAGCAATTAAAGATGTTATAACATTAGATCCTCCATAGCTTATTAAAGGTAGACTAGTACCTGTAGGAGGTAATAAACCTAAATTTACAAGAACATTAACCACGCCCCATAGAGAAATAGTTGAAGAAAGACCTATAATTAAAGGGCTTTTATAACTATCATTGACGTTAACAGCAAGCTTTGCTGAATAAAAAAATATTAGAACTAATGATATTAAAATCAACATTGTACCTATCAAACCTGTTTCTTCTCCAACAACAGCAAATATTGAGTCAGTATGAGGTTCAGGTAAGTACTTTTCTTTTATTATGCCATTACCCAACCCTAAACCCAAAATACCATTTTCAAATGATTTCAACATGTATATATAGTGATAGCCTCTATTAAAAGGATCACTCCAAGGATCTAAAAAAGAAAAAATTCTATTTTGAATATAAACATACTTTTCACCCCAAAATAAAATGAAAAAAGATGAAAAAACTATAGTAATAACTATTTGAAACAAAGGAACTCCTCCTACATACATAACAATAACTCCTGTTGCTAAAACTAACAAAGCACTAGATAGGTCTAATTGAAGAGATATTAACAAGAAGAAGAATATAGTAACTATAAATATTGGTAAGAAAACTTTTACAAAATTTTTTTTATTTTCTTTCCTTGAGAGAACTACAGATATGTACAGAGGAAGAACTAATTTTAAAATTTCAGATGAAGATATAGTAAAAAATCCAAGATTTATCCATCTCATTGCTTCGCCTTTACTTTTACCTATACCAGGAACAAAAGGAAGTAACCCTATAATAATCCCTACAAAAACAATTAATTTTATCCACTTTTTATACAAACTTGTATCTACTTTAGTAAAAATAAACATTGCCATAAAACCGACTATAACCCATAAAATCTGCTTAAAGAATATATAAAAAGGGTTACCATATCTATTCAGAGACAAAGAATAACTAGCCGAAAAAACAAATGTTAATCCGATAACCAAAAGGGAAGAGCATAAAAATACAATAATATAAACATAATAAGTTAACTTTGAAGTTTCTTTCTTAACCTTATTTTCATGAGAAGTAAATTTAGCAACATTTTCCATAAGAAGATTTATCGGAATAAACCAGATTATCTAAATTCATATCTGTCTAAGTATTACATAATAAGGAGTAGAAGTATTAAATGTAATCAAAGGAATTTTAGAATCTTTAGTTGCTTTATATAAATTATCAAAAAATTTCGATAACTTATCTTGATATTCATTATAAATTTCGCTAACTGAAAATACTCTTTTTATGCTTGTTTCGGGATCTATAAATTCTAAGAACTCGTTTTCTCTTGGAAAAGAAACTTCTTCTTCAGCAACTATGTGAAAAAACACTATATCATTCTTAGGTAACAATAGCCGAAGTTTATATATTTCTTCTGTAGTAATAAAAAGAAAATCAGAAATAAAAAGAATATTTGAAGCTGAATTAATAAATCTAGGTAACTCTTTTAAGATACCTCTAAAATTTGTCTCAGAATTAACATCTATATTAGTAAGAGTATCTTGAATTTTAGAAAAATTTCTTTCATCAAAGGAAAATAACCTATAAAACTTGCTATCAAAGGCTGAAAAATAAACTCTATATCCCAATGTCGTTAATTTATAAGCAACCACTGTGAGTAAATACTTAGAGTATTCTAGTTTTGATATTTTTCTACCTGCTGACATAGATTTAGAAACATCAAGGGCAATAAACACATCTTTGCTAACATTACTAGAAAAAGTTTTTACATACAATTTACCAGTTTTAGCAAATAATTTCCAATTAATATTCTTCAACTCATCTCCATAATGATATTCTCTATGCTCTAAAAATTCATCACCCCTACCTTTCAAATTAATACTTTTATTAGTTTGCTCAGAAACAAAATATTTTGTAAAAATCTTCGATAGATCAGTATGTTTTAAATAATCTATAGCAACTTTATCTAGGTACATATGAAATTAATAAAAAATACCCAAAGCCTGCTTTCCTTCATCAGAAATCATTTCAGGAGACCAAGGAGGATCAAAAACTACATTAACTTTAACATTTTCAAATTTTGATTTCAAAACTTCTTCAACCATACTAATAAGTGTAGGACCTATTGGGCAACCTATAGAAGTTAAAGTCATATCTAGCTCAATACTTTTGCCATCTTCACTAATATCAATATTATAAATTAAACCTAAATTCACTATATCTAAACCTATTTCAGGATCATAAACAGCTTTCAATAAATTCAAAACTTCTTCTTTTGTCATAAATACCTCCACAATTAATTTTAATAAAACAACATAGTATTTTCAAAATACTACTATTTAAGTAGTAGATTAAACATATTTTAAATAATTTAGAATTTAAGCAAAATAGGAACCTTTTAAGAATTGTATTAATGAGCAAAATATTTTGGGAATAAAATTTAAAGAATAAATAAACATGTAACTTTTTAAATATAAGTTATATCATTATCCTTAAAATAAAAGGAGGTTTATATGAGAAAATTTACTTTCGTTGTAGCAATTATTCTAACATTAATGGTATTCTCTGCAGAAAATCTTAAAGCTATGCCCATGTATGGCAAAGCAAGAAGCGATAATGTATGGAAACAAAACTCAATGTTTATACTTAATAATCCGACACTTGGGTTATCGCAAGATCAAAAAGATAAAATATTTAATATCCATATTCAAACAAAACAGAAAATTGATAGCCAAAAATTGGAGATTATGAAAATAAGATATGAAATTTCAAAAGAACTATCAAAAGATAACCCTGATTTTGGAAAAATTAAAGAATACGAAAATCAAATCGCTAAGATTAAAAGTGATATTTACCTAACAAGAAGTAATGCTAGATTGGAAATTATTAATTTATTAACTCCAGATCAGAGAAAGAAATTGAAAGAAATGGGAATGCCGGGCAAAATGAATTATTAACTTGACGGAAGAAATTACAAATAAAACTCTTTAAGAAAGACCTTAATTATTATAAAATCATCTTTAGATCATCTATGGTAATAATTTGAGTAATTTCTATTTATAACTTTTTTAAGTTGTTTTTAAATATTTCTTATTTTATCATATAATTTAGAGGAAGGAGTATGGGTAAGTGTATAGTAGTAGCAAATCAAAAAGGTGGTGTAGGTAAAACCACTACTGTTATAAATATCTCTCATTATATTTCCATGCAAGGTTATAAAGTTCTTGCAGTAGACATTGATCCTCAAGGTAATCTAGGAAGTGGATTAGGTATAGAATTATCTCAAACAAGGAAAGGATCATATGAAGCTATGATCAATCAAGAAGATCCGAATGACATCATAATACAATCAAAGTACGAAAACTTGTTTATATTGCCAGCTAATTTAAACTTAGCAGGAGCTCAAGTAGAGTTACTAAACTTTGAAGACAAAGAATTTAGATTAAAAAACTTTATTTCTGAATTAAAAGATTATTTTGATTTTATATTCATAGACACACCTCCATCCTTAGGAATACTTACTATAAATGGATTAGTAGCAGCAGATACTGTTTTAATACCACTTCAAAGTGAATTTTTTGCACTTGAAGGGTTAATCCAACTTTTAAAGACTATAAAAGCAGTACAAAAATCTTTACATCCCAACTTAAAGATGGAAGGACTTTTGCTTACGATGTATGATATAAGAACAAAGTTATCTAAAGATGTAGCAGAGCAGGTAAAAGAATTTTTCAAAGACAAGGTTTACAACACTTTTATTCCCAGAAATGTTAGACTTTCAGAAGCTCCTAGTCATGGCAAGTCCATTTTTGATTATGATCCGACTTGCCCAGGAGCAATAGCATATCAAAAAGTAGCGGAGGAGATAATAAATGACACAAAAAGGATTAGGTAAAGGTATAAAAGCACTATTGGAAGATTTTGATCTTGTTGAAGAATCTAAAGTAAAGTATGTAAAGATAAGTGAATTAAAACCTAACCCAAACCAACCAAGGAAAAAATTTAACGAAAACTCTTTAAATGAATTAGCACAATCTATAAAAGAAAAAGGGGTTTTACAGCCAATAATCGTTAGAGAAAAAGAAGGTTATTATGAAATAATAGCAGGAGAAAGAAGATGGAGAGCAAGCCAAATAGCAGGGATAGAAGAAATACCTGTAATAATTAGAAATGATATAGGAGATCTAGAAAGTATAGAATTAGCTCTCATAGAAAACATACAAAGAGAGGACTTAAATCCAATAGAATTAGCTTTAGCTTATAACGAAATCATTAGCAAGTACAATCTTACGCAAGAAGACTTAGCTAAAATCGTAGGTAAAAATAGATCTACTATAGCCAACACATTAAGACTTTTAAAACTTCCAGATAAAGTTAAAGAATATATAGCACAAGGATTGTTATCAGAAGGTCATGGTAGAACTTTACTAGGATTAGAAGATGATAAAGAGATAGAAAGGCTAGCAAAAGAATGTATAGAAAAAAACTTATCAGTAAGGGAACTAGAAGAAATTATAAGCTTTAAAAAAGCATCTCATACTTCTGAAGAAAATGTTTCACATGAAACAAAAATAAATCAATCTAAAAATCAAGATTTAATAAATGTAGAAGAAGATTTTACAGAAATTTTAGGAACAAAAGTTAATGTTATTGGAACCTTAAATAAGGGTAAAATTATCATAAATTATTACTCCAGAGAAGATCTTGAGAGAATATACTCTATAATAACAGGGAAATAGAATGTTTCACGTGAAACAATTAAGAGGTCTGTATGTCTTTAAAAAGTAGAGTAGAATTTGAAAAAGCAAGAGCAAAATCTAAATTAAATGAAATAATAATGAAACTTTCTATAGGGAGTAATGAACTTTTTTCATTAGATGAAGTAAAATTATTAACAAAAGCTAATACATATAAATACAAAGGTATTCAAAGCATACCTATAAGTAAAATAAAAGGAAGTGAAGGAAGATATAGAGATTTTGATAGAGAATTTTTGCCCAAGCATGAAGGTATAAGAGATAAATGGGAAAACATAGCAGATTTTTTAAATCAAACAACTAAAATACCTCCCATAGTAGTATATAAAATAGGAGATAATTACATAGTAAGAGATGGAAATCATAGAGTTTCTGTAGCCAAAGAATTAGGATTAGAATACATTGATGCAGAAGTTATAGAAATGATAACAAAATTCCCTTTGCAAGAACTATCCGAAAAAGAATTGCTTTTAGCAGATGCTTACAACATCTTTTTAGAAGAAACTAAATTTGATAAAGTTTTTCCTAATGTTTATATAAAACTAACAAATCCTTGGGGATATATAACATTAATAGAACACATTAATACTTTTAAATACTTCTTAAGCCAAGAGGAAAAAAGGGAAGTACCTATAGAAGAAGCAGTAAAATTATGGTATGAAAACATTTTTTCTAAAGTAGTAGAATTAATAAAAAAGAAAAAATTAGTAAAGTACTTTCCTAATAGAACCTCTGAAGATTTATATATATGGATAATGGATCATTGGCATTACCTAAAGGAAAATACTAAAAATCCACTCATACCTATTGAAAGAGCAATTGAAGATTTTGAAAGTTTTCAAAAAAATTTGTACCTTAGTAAATCAAAAAGATTTCTAATAAACATAATTTTAACACCACTAAAACTATTATACAAACTCCTAAAAGAAGTTTTAAAAAAAATAATTTAGTTTTAATAATTCTAGTTTTACAAACTTATTGAATAAATTTTATTGTAATTTTACAAAAAGAATTTATCATTAACTAAAAATAAAAGGAGGGATATATGAGATTTTTAAGATTATTAATAGCTACTTTCATATCTTTACTAGCTATTTCAACCTTTGCTTTTGCAAAAGATATAGTTGTCAAAGGATCAGACACAATGGTCATCCTTGGTCAAAAATGGGCTGAAGTGTATATGAAAAAAAACAAAAATGTTGTTATTCAAGTAACAGGTGGAGGTTCTGGAACTGGTGTAGCAGCATTACTTAATAAAACTACAGACCTTGCTAACTCTTCAAGGCCAATCAAAACCAAGGAAAAAGAACAAATAGAAGCATCAGGAGAAAAATTAATTGAAATACCAGTAGCATTTGATGGATTAGCTGTTTATTTAAACGGAGCAAATCCAATTAATCAACTTGATCTAAAAACGATAAAAGATATCTACACAGGTAAAATCAGAAATTGGAAAGAATTAGGATGGGAAGATAAAACTATAAAACTATACTCAAGAGAAAATAATTCTGGAACTTACGTTTATTTTAAAGAACACGTTTTGGAAAACGAAGATTTCTCACCTTTAGCTCAAAACTTACCTGGAACTGCTGCTGTTTTAAATGCTGTTAAAAAAGATAAGTATGGTATAGGATACGGGGGTATAGCATACTTAAAAGGAGCAAAAGCTATAAAAGTATCAGTTGACAAAAATTCAGAAGCTTACGAACCAACAATGGAAAATGTACTTAATGGTAAATATCCTATATCTAGGTACTTATACATTTACACAACAGATAAAACTTTAGCAAAACCTGAAGTAAAAGCTTATCTATCTTGGATACTATCAGAAGAAGGGCAAAAAGTAGTTTCCGGAGTAGGATACTATCCTTTACCAAAAAAGATTCTAAATGAAATAAGGAAAAAAATAGGATTATAAACATCAAGAGGAGGTTATTAAACCTCCTCTTTACTTTATCAAAGTCAATTAGTTCTACTATAGAAATTTATCTCCATAACTAGTTCAGAATTAATTTCTCTTAAAAACTTCTTTATTCTAAACCTTTCTACTTTCATCTCTTCAATTTCTTTAATCTGAGAAGAAACTTCTTCTGCAGTAACAAAGAAAAAAGTATCACCTTCTTTTATTTTCGTAAATTCAAACTCTCTTTTATATAGAGGCATAGAAACAAAGAAATATCTTTTAGTAACCAAAAATATTGAAGTTTTTCCATCATTTAAAACTTTCATAATATTAGTTTTTTTATCTATGCTCCCTATAAGGATATTAACATCTAATTCTACCGAAGTAAGCCTTGATACAAAGTTCCTAATTTCTCTAGCCATCCTATTAAAGTTAATACTCCCTTCATAAAAATACTCTTCTATAATACCTTTAATACCCAAATTAACTAAAAAAGGATGAATTGCTTCCACTGGCAACCAAACAATACAAAAATATACTTTTTCTTCTAAATCTTTCACCTTATAAATCACTGGCTTTAATGTATCTTTTCCAAGATAAACTTTTACTGAGAATCTTTCATAATCAATTTTAGTATCAGAAGAAATAAATTGTGTCAAAAACTTATTTACACCCAAAAATTTTTGTTCTCCAATATCTTTTATCCCCATGTAAGTAACCAAAAAACCAAAGTATTCACTTAAAATAACCGAAATCACTTCCATCGTTAGTATTTCTTTCCTCAAAAGTTTATTTCCACCTAATTTCTTACCTAAAAAAACTATACCAAAAAATTTCTTTCTATACTTCAAAACCATCACATAACTAAAAGCAGAAGGTAAAAAATTTGATTGAGTATTTTCAATTTCCTTACAACACCTCTCTAGATTATCCTTCGTTAAGAAATTACTACTCATAAAAACTAATAATTTCTTTAAATCATAGGTTAAAAATTTATGGGAAACAAATTTGGAAAAAGAAAAACCAATCTTTTTACCAAAATCCATGTCCAAAAACTTTACAAAACTCTCAATTGTATTAAACCTCTTAATTTCACTCAATAATTGAATCAAAGTATTTTTATCAACATCATAAATCTTATTATTAGCTACAAATTTATTAAAAAACAATCTAAATGCAAAATTAGAAAGAAATACAGAAATAATAACTATTACAATTAATTTCAACTGAAAAGGAACAGAAGGAATTACAAAGTACAACAAAAAAGAAACAGAAGAAAATATTAATGAAATAATCAATATAAGAGATAAACCAATTGAAAAAGTTCTAAAATATCTTGCAGCATTAATCATAAGCGATGCTATAGGAATTACAGGATAAAATAAAACCAAAGCAGGTATATAATATGGAGATATCAAAGAAAAAGATGTTACCAAAGCCACTATTGACGGAATTAAAATAAATATAACTCCACCTAATGCTATAGGTAAAACAGCTCTAGAAAATTGATAAAACTTAGCTCTATATAACTTTATATAATCGTATATAGGAGAAAATACAACAAGAATTCCAGCTAAACCTGGATACCAGTAATACATTTCCTGAATCTGTAATAGCTCTTCTGAATAAAAATAACCAAGAACTGATATAAAAAATACAGAAATACCAATACCAGAAATTATAGAGACTAAAACTAACCTTGTCACTTTCCTAAACTTAATTAAAGGAAAATTTAGAAATAACAGGAATAAACTAGCTGGAAATAGAGAAAAAGTAAACCTTTCAAAGAAATATATGATAGGATATTCTGAAATCAATGAAGTAGCTGGAGTTGCAATAAAATTCAACCCTGTAAGCACAAATGCTACTAACCAATATATACCCTTTTTATTACTATTTCCTAGAAATATAATTATTCCGGTTATAACTATAAGCACTCCAGCTAACTGCCAGAAAAGAGCAAAGAACACATAGTCTTTTAGAGTAAATTTCTGAGAGTTTAAAAATTTAACAAAACTTTCTCCATTGTATTTATATTCAACTTTATAAGTTACAGGATTTTTTAAATTTTGGTACACAATATCCCAATAATCCTTGGAAGTCTTTATTTCTATATCATTTAACTTAATTAAAATCGTTTTAGGCGGAATACCTTGCTTTCTAGATTCCCACCATTCTGGAGTATCATAAATGCTTATAGATTTTGTAGGATATATAAAAAAACCTGGGAAATAATTATCTATTAGTTCAATAGACCTGTATAAAGAAACTGAAATAATGAACAAAGCGACTAATATTACCCCTAACAAACAGATAAAAACCAAATATCTCTTCATAATTACTTGTAAAAAGATTATAGTAACTAAGTTATTTTTATCAATAAAATAACGAAAATACTTTAAAGTATATTATCATTACAACTAAAAATATTAACTTACTAATTTGAAAAATTAACTTACTAAGTAAATAATAAAAGTTAGATAAATTTGTTCAAACCATGAAAAAAATAGTCTTACCACCAGAATATAAGGATTATTACCATATAAATCAAGAAGATCTTGATAAAATAAATGAGCATATTGAAAGGTTTGAAAAAGAAAAGCAGCAAAAGAAAATTATAAAAAGATATATATGGGGATTAATTTTTATCTTATTTATATCAATAATTATATTCGGGGTAATGGATCTAAGTGATTTAAAGAAACTTCTAAAAGGTAAACCATTTCTAATAAATGAACGAATTAAAACTAGTGAAAGTGAAATTGAGATTAAGATAACAAGACCATCAGAGAAAATAATAAACATCATATGTACTTCTTCCAAACCAACAAAACTAATTATATCCAATTCTCTTGAACACAAAGAAGTAATAATTTCAGAAGAAGCTATAGTTGAAAATATGAAGTATGATTCAAAGCTTTTTCTTATAAACGGCAAAGAAAAGTTTATAATAAATATTGAAAACTTAAAACCAATAGAATAGAATTAATAATAAGAGGTAAATATGGGATTAAATGGAATCCTAAGAGTAAATTATTTAGGTCATTCTTGCTTTTTACTAGAAACAGAAAAAAATGTTAGAATACTTATGGATCCATTTGACAAATCAATTGGTTATAATACAGAACCAGTCCAATGTGATGTAATAACCGTTTCACATGAACATTTTGATCATAACTACACCAGAATGGGATTAGGTAATCCAAGAGTATTCAAAGGAGTAGATAATGGAAGATGGGTAGGAATAGATACAACATATATGGGGATGAGAATATACACTATATCTGTATACCATGATAATGAAATAGGACGATTAAGAGGTAAAAATACTATATTCGTTATTGAAATCCATGATTTATCTATACCTATAAGGGTATGTCATCTAGGAGATTTAGGGCACGACCTAAAACCTGAAGATATAACAAGAATAGGGAAAGTAGATATTTTGTTTGTACCTGTTGGTGGTTTTTTTACTATTGATTCATCTACTGCATACAAGATTTGTTCAAAAATTTCTCCAAAGATAATTATTCCTATGCATTACAAAACTAATATTACAAAATCTTGGGAAATAGAACCTGTAGATAACTTTTTAAGACACTTCAAAGATATAATTCACATAAACAACTGGAATACAGTAATACAACCTTTAGACATGAATTATAATGGGGTAGTTTTTTTAATGAATTATAGACCTTAAATAATCATAAAATTATAAAACTTTTATAACTCCTATCGAAATATCATCATCATAACCTGGATTTTCAACTTTAAATTTCATAACACTTTCTATAACATTTCGAACAATTTCCTTACTCGGAAGATTTTTATATTTTCTAACCAAATCTATCAATCTATCTTCACCAAACATCTCTTCGTTAATATTCACAGATTCAGTTATACCATCTGAATAAACAACAATAACATCTCCTCGATTTAACTTTAATTCCTTAGTTTCATATATGTAATCTTCAAAAATGCCAAGAGGGATACCCTTCGAATTAAGGTGTATTACTTCATTTCCTCTCAAGATAAATTGCTGCCCATGCCCAGCATTAGAAAAAAGAATAATAAGTTTTTTTAAATTTATTATCCCTAAAAACAAAGTTGAAAACATGCCTGTTTCTGTAGATTGATATAAAACATTGTTTGATATTCCTAAGATACGTTTAGGATCTCTAAATTCAAAAGAGATAGCTTTAACTGTATATTTAGCTGCAGCCATAAACAAAGAAGCATGAAGGCCTTTGCCAGAAACATCTCCTAAGAAGAAAATTACCTCACCTTCATCAGTTTTATAAACATCGTAAAAATCACCTCCAACCATTTTATAAGGGAGTACAACAAAATTAATATCCAAATCATTAGAAATATTAAAGTTTTTCGTAAGCATATCATTTTGAATTTTATTCATTATCTCTATTTCACTATCCAAAGCTTTCCTTTCTAAATCGGATTCATACATCCTAACACTTTCAAATGCTAAACCAATTTGATTAGAGACTACTTGCAATAGTTCAATATCTTCTTCCTCTATCTTCTTACCTTCATCAAATTCTGTAAGATTCAAAATACCTACAGTACTTCCTTGACTCTTTATAGGAAAAATAGCAAAGGAATTTGTCCTATACCTAAGCCTTTTGTTGGGTCTAAACCTTGGGTCTCTATCTACATTCTTAACAAAGATATAATAACCTTCGTTAAAACACAAAGACGAAGGTTTCGATAAATCATCAATACTAACTTCAACTTTACTAGCAATTTGAGGATCCATACCAAAACAAGACTCTACCTTCAATTTGCCTGTTTTTTGATCAAGAAACATTATAGAAATTCTTCTAGCTTTAGTTATTTCTCCAATTAAATCTACAATTTTCTGAAATAAATTCTTTCTATTAGGTATAGAAGAAATAGTAAAATTACTTATATCATACAAATAGGAAAGTTCATTTGCCCTATCTTTTAGTTTTTTCAAAAGCAAAGCATTGTTTATTGCAATAACAGCTTGCTCAGCAAATATACTAAGAAGCTCAAGTTCATAATCGTTGAAATCACTATTGTCAACTTTATTAACAACTTCTATAACACCTATTGGTATATTACCTTTAACTAAAGGAACAGCTAAAATTTTCTGAGTTTTAAAACCGGTTATTTTATCAACATCAGCAAAAAAACGAGGATCTGTATCTGTATTGTTTGATATTACAGGTTTTTGATTACTAAAAACATAACCTGCAATACCTTTATCCAAGGGTATTTTTATTCCAGTAAGTTTATCCTTACCTTCTCCATGTACTACCTCAAACTTAAGATATTTACCTTCATCATCTACAAGTAGTAATGATCCACCTAATGCATTAAAAAGTTCCCTTGCATACAACAAAATATTTTCTAAAATATCCTTGAGATCGCTAAATGAATTTATCTTTTTGTTAATCTCAAGTATTTTCTTTAGATCATTCCTTACTTTCTCCATTTTGCTTCTCGTATCTCTCTAATTCTTCTTTTAAAGCTTTCTCCAGAGATGAAAAAAGTTCTCTATTTTTTTCACCAGTCTGAATCAAATGATTATGTGTCTCTATAAGAAGTTTGAGTTCAATAATATCTTTCTGAATATTCTCCTTTATGTCTTTATATTTACCAATTACATGAACATCAATATTAGTAATCTTAAGTACATCTAAAAGATCCATTGAAGATAGTATTTCCAAAACCCTCTGAGAAGGATTCAGAATAAAGAAATTACCTTTATTTAGATTAGATAACTTCTTTTCAAAAACAACCATAAGACCAATAAATGTACTGTCAAGGTGAGTAGTCTCAGATAAATCAAAATAGACATTCAATTTTTCATATTCAGAAATTAGTTTCTCCAAATCTTCTTTTAAATCTCTACAGTACTCTACAATTCCCTTTCCTATAACTTTTACAAGTATTCCGTCTGAAGTAAAATATATCGTTATATTTGAGCCACTACTCATAATCTATAATATTATTGAAAATAATATTACTAAAATGCAATAAATGAAATCAATTAAAAAATTGTAAACAAAATAAAACAAAAAGTTATCTAACAAATAGTAGCCCTTCATTAAAGGAGTACTTCGTCCTCCTATTGGTACTTTCTTTTCTGATACAAGATAGAAATTCTTCAAGAAACCTCTTTTAGTGCCACGCCCACCCGCCCTTTAGTTCTACGCAGGAGGACTTCGTCCTTCTCTTAGTAATACCTCCTATTTAG
>JBMFQU010000034.1:0-15429 GCA_049968435.1 Brevinematia bacterium
CTTTAGTTTCTCAAGGAGGCTTCGCCTCCTATGAATACCTCCCTGAGTCTTACAGGAAGACTTGGTTCTCCTATCAGCAAACTATTCCCAAATCCCTAATTTAACGAAGGTTACACCTCTTAGTAGTATCTCCTTAGGCATTTCAAAGTAAGCTCAACCCTTATTTAAGCAAGTAAATTAACAAAGTTTTATCTTCATTTAGAATTAAGAAAAGATAAAGTCTCAATCTCTAACAGAAGGTTAAAAATTTTTTAGTATTCTTACTTCAATTGTTTAGAATAGGTAATATAGAATTCTCAAATATATTTCTTACTAATTGAGAAAAACGAATAAAATAGTAAATAATGATAGTATGCCAACATTGAGAAAGTTTTTAATATTTCCAACAATGTTTTGTATTCAAATTATTTTAAATTCGTGCTACAATACCCCTATAACAAAAGATTTCCAAAAAATATATGGTTATTGGTACCTTGAAAGGATAAAATACTCTAATATCACAATTTATCCTGATAATCCGATGGTAATTTACATATTCACAAGCAATATAAATAGTAGTTCAAATTATATAGGTTCTATTCAAGAAATATATCCAACTAATACAAACACAGTATCAAACTTATGGAATCTTAACTTAGACAATAACTCACTAAATATTGAGATTGGTTCAACAAATTACTCATACACGATAACCTTTGTATCTGTTGATTCTACTGATATAAATTACATTTGGCTAATGGAAGGTACATACTCTATATCAAATACAAACTACTACTTTTTTATTAGCAATAACATAGAAATATATATTTTGAAAAAACTTTAACCTCAAGAATCTTAAAGTAATTCCGAAAAGTATAACTATGATATTCTCAACTTCAACTAGCACAGGGAAATTGTTAGATCTGATAAAAAGAGATCTAGATGCTACCATTATAAGACACAATGTTATAGCAGATAATATAGCAAATGCCGATACTCCTGGATTTAAAAGGGGCGAGGTTAGCTTTGAATCTCAACTAAAAAGGGCACTTGATTCTGAAAAGAAAACAGAATATCCAGCCAGAATGACTAACATTAAACATATACCTTTTGAAGAAAAAATAGACTACAGAAAAGTAAAACCCAAAATATCAATTGATTATGATACATTTTATAGAAACGATAAAAATGGAGTTGATATTGACAAGGAAATGGTAGATTTCACAAAAAACGCTATGAGATATAATCTACTAATAGAGATGTACAATAGAAATGTAAAAAAAGTAGAATTAGTTCTTAGATCAAATGTCTAAAATTCAATAAAAAACAAAAGTTTTAAAACTATTCTAAATGAATAATTTTCAAGCGAAATCAAAAACAATTTCTTAGAAATCCTTGAAAACTAGTAAAGTATTTGTTGAAAATAAATTAAACTCAGAAGGAGAGGAAAAATGAAAGAAAAAGTTGCTTTAACAATAGCAGGATCAGATAGCGGAGGAGGTGCAGGAATACAAATAGATCTAAAAACTTTTAACAAGATAGGAGTGTTTGGGGCAAGTGTAATAACTTCTTTGACTGCTCAAAATACCCTTGGAGTACAAGGAATATATGATGTACCACCTGACTTTGTTGAAAGACAACTTGAATCAATTTTTTCAGACTTAAACATACAATTTGCTAAAACAGGTATGTTATCAAACTCTGAAATAATTGAAGTCACTGGAAACTATCTAAAAAGAGTCAAAGAAAAAGGCAATTTTAAGGGATTAGTTGTAGATCCTGTTATGAGAGCAAAAGGAGGAGATCCATTATTGAAGGAAGACGCAGTAAAAACTTTGATTGAAAAGATAATCAGTATAGCATTAATTGTAACTCCAAATATTCCTGAAGCGGAACTTTTAACTCAATCAGAAATAAAAACCTTAGAAGATATGAAAAGAAGTGCTTTAGAAATAAGTAAATTAGGACCTAAATATGTTATTGTAAAAGGGGGACACCTAGAAGGAGATTTTGCAATAGACATAGTATTTGATGGAAAAGAATTTTACGAAATAAAAAAGAAAAAAACATTTAAAGGAGATGTTCATGGAACAGGTTGCTCTTTCTCAGCAGCAATAACTGCATTTCTAACTAAAGGAGAAGAACCAATAAATGCTATAAGAAAAGCAAAAAGTTTTATATCAAAGGCAATAAAAGATGGAATATACATAGGCCAGGGTTTTAGAGTATTAAAAACTTACTAACTTTGAATATCAATGTTCTTAACCTTTTGCTTGGATAGTTCACTTGAAGTATTAGTATTCATGTTAGCAATTTGATCCCATGCATCTCTAAGCTTATAAAGTATATTCCTTACTTCCAAGAACATTTCCTTTTTCTTTTCAATATTACCTTCAAAAAGTCTCCTACTACAGTATAGATATATTGAGTAAAGGTTACTAGCTATTTCACCTCCTCTTTCAAAATCTAGGGAAGCAATTAATTCAATAATTCCATCCTGAGCTCTGGATAATTCTTTATTAAGAAGATCATACTTCCTCTGATCTAAGTACGCAATAGCTTGATCAATAGAAGACAAAATAATATCATATAAAATAACAATTAACTTAACAGGACTAGCTGTCTCTATTTGAGTTTCCTTATAAACCCTACTGTAATTCATGTAAATATTTTCGGAAAATACAATTTTTTCTTTATACAAAAGAAAAAAATAAATTTACCAAAATTTTTAGGTATTCGTTTTATTAGTAAAATTGGGCTATTCAATACGCGCACAGAATTGTGCGCGTAGGTCTTAGCTCTTAAAATCTAATAAAGTAAAAAATTTTACCAAAATTTGTTGGTTTTTAACAAAAAAAATTTTTTAAATGATTGTGCGTAGTCCGATCAGGTCTTCAAATCTAATAAAGATAACATTTTTACCAAAATTCTTTGGTTGCTTCACGCACAGGTGCATGCACAGAATTGTGCGTGTTCGAGTCATACCTTCAAATCTAATAAAGATAACATTTTTACCAAAAAGTTTTTGTATATAAAAATACATCACTACGCACAATGACGCACAATGTTAACATAATTTTCATTTTCTACGCACATTCACGCACAATTTTCACTTCTTAATTGTGCGTGTTTGGGTCATACCTTCAAATCTAATCAAAATAACATTTTTACCAAAATTCTTTGGTTGCTTCACGCACAGGTGCATGCACAGAATTGTGCGTGTTTGGGTCATACCTTCAAATCTAATCAAAATAACATTTTTACCAAAATTCTTTGGGTCATTTTTGCCCTACACTACTACTAATAATAATATAATAATAGTATTATTATTTATAGTAGTTATTATTACTGTTTAGGAATCTTACATAAATGGCTGAAAAAAAATTTTTAGAAGAGATAATTAAGATTAGAGTTATATTTGATTCAAGTTAGAATACTTTAATTTTCAAAAATATTCTAGTGTAATAAAAAATTATTATGTTAAGGGGGTACACATGGTAAATGTTATAATAAATGGCTGTAGTGGTAGGATGGGTACAACAAATGTTAGGGTATTTAGTGAAGATAAAGAAATAAGAATTGTTGGAGGAACTGTAGAAAGGGGAAATCCTTCAGTGGGAAAAGATGTAGGGGAAATTGCTGGAATTGGTAAGCTTGGAGTATATATATCAGACAATATCTTAGATTACATAGAGAAAGCAGATGTCATTGTTGATTTTTCTGTACCAGAATCAACCAAAAAACTCTTAGATATTGCAGTTGAGTACAAAAAGAGGTTGGTAATAGGTACTACCGGTTTGGACAATCTGACCCTTGAAAAAATTAAAGATGCATCTCAAAAAATTGCAATAGTCCAAAGCCCTAACTTCAGTGTTGGTATTAACTTGATGATTGATTTGATAAAAAAGTGTGCTACTGTACTTGGGGAAGATTTTGATGTAGAGATAATAGAAATACATCACAACAAAAAGAAGGATTCTCCTTCAGGTACTGCAATGAAATTATTAGAAAGTATAGCTGAATTAAGAAAGGGCTATTCTATAGTCTATGGTAGAGAAGGTATTTTGGGAGAAAGACCTAAGAAGGAGATAGGAGTTTTTGCCGTTAGAGGGGGAGATGTTGTGGGTGAACACAATGTAATGTTTCTCGGATACGGCGAAAGAATCGAGATAATACATAAAGCTTCCTCAAGGGAAACTTTTTCAAGAGGAGCACTTAGGGCTACAAAGTTCATTTACTCAAAAGATAAAGGATTATACTCTATGAAAGAAGTACTAGGAATATAGATCTACTTTTTTGCAACTATAGTAATAGTGTTAGTTTCACTAAAGTTAGAATTTTCATCTTCTACAAAGAAAGATAGGTAGTTTGTTGACTTATCTAGCTCTAGGTTAATGTACCTTATGTTTCCTGTCATTGGTTCTAAGTAAGAATTACCATTTAGAAAATAATAAACCTTACTTATTCCACTTCCGTAAATACCATCACTTGCCTCAATGAATAAAACTACGTTAGTTTTATCTGAAATAAAAATTTCACCAGCTTTAGTTATTCCTTCTATGTAGAACTTAGTTATAGCAGGTTTCTCTTTATCTTCGTATTTATCTACTATGGAGAACTTAGATTTTACGATACCTAGATTTTCACTATTGTCAAAATACCTTATTTCTAGGTTATAAACACCAGTAGGTAAACAGAATCTAGCTACATTATAGTTACCTATCAAAGATTCTCTATTTAGCGGAACCAATGGAGAAATGTTTGTAGTGAAGCCATTATTTCCTTCTACCTTTAGGTATGATTTTTCAAAGTTAATTCCACTTTCATCTAAAGGTTTAGTCCACTTTATTACTATGTTGGTATTAAAGAAAAGTGCATTATTCGAAGGAATGAGCAACTCGAATTTAGGAGGATTTTTATCCTCTTCTACATTAAAAACAATCTCCTCTCCATCAAAAACGAACTTGAATAATCCAGTGTTTGTAAAAACAAATCTAACATATTTTAGGATTTTAAAATTATTATCTCTGTACACACTCAATTTATACTCATTATCACCTACAATAGCTTTAGGCATTAGCTCCCGCAAGGAGATAAAAAATATTTTTTGATCCAATTTTCCTGATTTTGGTAAAGTTACATAATTCTCTTTTCCTGCTAACAAGATAGGTTTTTGTTTCATCTCTTCATTCAAGATAAGTGAAAGGTTAGTCGAAAGTAAAACTTTATTGCCTTCAACTACCGATAAAGAGAAACTATTACTCTTACTTAATCTCTTCTCAAGTGGTAAGAATACCCTTATTTTACCGCTACCTAAAATTTGAAAAGGAATATCTTCCCCTATCTCATACTTTTTTGAAAACTTCGAGTTACTAACCACTATGAAAACATGATCTTCATCCTCTTGATTACTGTTACTTCCAGCTTCATAGGAGATATCAATGACTAATATTGGCTCTGGAGGTACAACAAGATCTGGATAATTGACTATTGACATAGAGGTTGGTTTAAAAGCAAACAAGTAAACCTCTGAGAAAAAGAACAAAAACATAACCATTGATCTTATAAACTTCATAAGCCAATTTTAAACTAAAGTTATAAATTATGTCAATATTTTTCTTTAGCGTATAGTCCACTTATTAGCGAAGAAAAACTTTTATTTTCTTCAATATTCGTTGATATTACAAGCGAAATAATTAGTATATAGTTTGTATTAAAAATCTTAAACTGTTTTAAGCAACTTCATTTAGTAAAAGTCAGTTATAAAGCTCCCTATCAAAATATTGTATTCTTCTTTCCTCTGTAAAATATGAATCAATCTTTACTGGAATCGGGTATCACGAGTAATCAAACCTTACAAAAATACTTTTACTTTAGTAAAAAAGACTTATAAACATATTTTTATATTTAGTTTTCTGAAATCTGCTTTATTACAATATTTCTTATTGATTCGATCAATCCCGAAATATACTTCACTTTTTCTGAAAGCTCATAGTTTATAAGGTCACTTGCGAGTATTAAATCATTATTGGATATAGCGTCTATTATGTTTGATATTATTGATTTTATTTCTTCTAAGACTTCTTTATACCTATAATTACTTAAGGTTTCATTAACCTCTTTGTTGTACCTGGATAAAACTATCGTACTATTAATTATTTCCAAAGTTTCAATAAGTAGATCTGATAATTCATAAATATCTTTCATTGCTTCTGTGTCCTTACCAATTTGAAGTTTTGTTGGTATATCGTCAAGTAATCTTAATATCTCTGATATATTATTATCAATCGTGGTATCAAAGAACATTGTTTCTTTTTCTGAAATCTTTGATACAAGACTTGAAATATTAATGGAAAATGCTTTTATTTCTTCAAGCAGATTTACTAACATTTCCTTTCTTTGGTTATTTTCAATGTCAGAGAAGGAAAATGATGATAGTCTTTCGATAAAACTATCTCTTTTTCTTATTGTTTCAGAGTTATTAATTATAGTAAATATGACATTGAAAGAGGAGGAGAGAACATCTATTATCCAATATTTTGCTTCATCAAAGTTAGCAAAGTTTATAGTATCATTTTTTATGTGACTTATAAAAGTCTCTATGAAAATTGGTAATGAAGCAATTAAGGATGAAGAAATCTCAAAGAACGAAGCAACCTCCACCTCTAAGTTTGTTACATTTTCTATTAGAACATTTTCCAAATTTGGATCATCTGGGTAGAAAGTCTTACCGTCTACTCTTAACTCAGTTATAACCTGACCGTAATCGTTAACTATTTCAAGTAAGCTTTCCACTAAATCTTTGATATTTCTTTCATTTTCTATTTTATAATCCACTTTTATTCCCATTATATAGATATCCATTACTTGACCTCTCATAATCTATTATATCGTAAATTTCTGAAAATTCTCTAATTTTGCAATATTTATCACATAAGGATTAATACACTCTAAACTCCGTATGTTGATTAATATAAATCGAAAAATTCAAACATTGATAAGAACTTAGACTTTTGAGAAAAGAATAAAGGTATGAAATATTTATGTTGCATTTAGTGATAAAAATTTTTAACCATTTTCTAAAGTTATTGAAAAAAAAATTATTCTCGTTGATAATAAATTTGTAATAAAGTTGGAGGGGTGATTTATGAGAGCAGCAATGTATGCTTTAACTTTTAAGGACAAAGAGAGGTTTTTGACTCTGTTCTCAAACAGGGTTTTAACTATAATTGCTGGTGTTTTTGTTTCAGTGGTATTGTTTGTATTGATTTACTGGATTCTTGTATGGCTTAAAGTTATTGAGTTTAACCTTATTTCATTCATAGGACATCTTACAGCATCTTTGCTAATAGGTTTTATAGCAGTTTATCTAAAGTTGTTGGAGTATAGACTAGAAATGCTTTCTTACAAGGAATCTAGTATAAGAGATGTTATTCCTAACTTTTTATATGTTTTTCTACTATCGATAATGATACTGTATATTTTAGGTTATTATTTTCTCTCAGTCGATGCTAAATCTATAAAATTGGAGAATGTTTCTTCTTTAATTGTTATTGCTCTACTTGGGTCAATAATATTCGCTTATATGTTATCTGCTTCTTGGTCATGGTTATATGTTTCTACTCTAAACCTTATTACAGACATCGATTGGATTGCAAAGTTTGATGAGGATGCCTTTTATAAGATGTTGCCACTCAAGTTTTACGAAAGTAAAAGATACTTGGTTCCTTTGACGCTTGGTATAGTTGATATTGAGAATTACGATGAGCTATTATCAAAGATTGGAAAAAGGGAAGTACAAAAATTGATGTTTGAACTCATGGAGGATATTAATCTCAAATTAAGATTTGTTGACCTAGTAGCAAGAATAGATAACGGAAGAAAAATTGTTATAATTATGAATATACCTTCTGCTTCTGCAACTATTCCTGTTGAGAGAGTTTTGGAATCTATTGAACAATTTAATAAAAAGTACGGTTTAGATCTCAAGGTGAAAAGTAGAATTGTTGGATTCTCTCCTGATATGATTTCAGAAATGGATCTACTTAGAGCAGAAGGAGAAGAAGTTAGATTACAAAAATAATGTTTCTCTCTTTTAAAATGTCTAAAATATTAAACTATAATGGAATTCGAAGGGATTGTGTTGCCTATAGACAAAGAAAGAGGAGTTTTGTCAAGTAGGGTAGTAAATACTATAAAAAGAGTTTTAAAAAAAGAAAAAGTTTTACTTAAGGTAGGTCATGGTGGTACACTAGATAAATTTGCTAGTGGTCTTTTGCTTTTGCTTATAGGTAAAGCTACTAAGTTATTTGATGTTATAAAGCAATTTCCAAAAACTTATATTGCTACTATTAAGTTTGGAGAATTCCGTTACACTGACGATATATACGGTGAAGTTATTTCTTATTTTGATACTTCAAAGTTATCCTTCGGTGTTGTAAGCAAAACTTTGAAAGATTTTCAAGGAGAGATACTACAAGTTCCACCTGTTTATTCTGCAGTCCATATTGATGGAACTAGGGCTTATAAGAGGGCTAAGAAGGATTACTATTCAACTTTGAAGAAATTAAAGCCTAAAAGAGTAAATATATACAAAATTGAATTACTAGATTTTCAAAAAGAGGTAAGTGAGGCTAGAATTTTGGTAGAGTGTTCAGGTGGTACTTACATAAGGTCGATAGCGAGAGATTTAGGCCAAATTTTGGGAGTTGGAGGATTTCTTAAGGATCTAAGAAGAACTAAGATAGGCAACATAGATTTAGATAGCTCAATTAAAGTTTATGATATAAAGAGTTTTGCTGATATATCATCGAAGGGGCTAAAAATATCGGATTTTATAAACATTAATAAGAATTTTATTGCTTAGATTAATCTTGATTTCCTTATTATTTCATCAAAGTTTATATCATCTTTTAATTGAAATATGTTTTCTTGGGTAGGGAAGAGGTTTAACTTTACCTCTTCTGAGAATTTGTTAATATTATAAGATATTGCCTCGGATAAATTAGAGTAAATTTTAACATGCTTAGGTTTAAAGTCAGGGAAATAACCTAATAGATCATTTATTACTAGTACCTGTCCATCACAAAATCTGCCAGCTCCTATGCCTATGGTTGGTATTTTTAGATTTGAAGTTAATTCTTTTGCTACTTCTTCCGGAATTAATTCAAGAACTATGCTACAGCATCCTTCTTTCTCTAAGAGAAAAGCATCTTCAAAGATTCTTTCAATTTCACTTATATTTCTACCTTGTAGTTTGTAGCCTCCTGTTATATTTATACTTTGTGGAGTTAATCCAAGATGCCCCATTACAGGTATATCTGCATCTAATATAGCTTTTATTTTATCTATTACTCTCTTACCACCCTCTACTTTTACAATGTTAGCTCCAGCCTTTATAAGTAATCCAGCATTTTTTACAGCATCTTTAGTTGATGTCTGATAAGATAAAAAGGGCATATCAGATACAATTAATTTTTCTCCTTGTATTCCTCTACTTACTCCTTCTGTGTGGTATATCATTTGGTCCATACTTACTTGTAAAGTAGAGGGATAGCCATAAACCACCATTCCTACTGAGTCTCCTACTAGAACTAAATCTATATTAGTTTTTGAAAGAATTTTGGCCGTAGAATAGTCATAGCAAGTTACCATAGATATTTTTTCTTTTCTTTCTTTGTATTGTACTAACTCTTTAACTGATTTCATTTTGTTTTATCAATTTGGGATTATTATTTTCATCAAGTATGATTATTCTAGGAATTATTTCTTCATTTAGTTCTAATAAAGCGAAACTTGCTATAATTACTTTATCTCCTTTGTGGGCTAATCTAGCAGCAGCTCCATTAAGAGTAATCTCCCTACTTCCTCTTTTTTCTTTTATTACATATGTTTCAAACCTTTCACCGTTATTTAAGTTCCAAACATGTACTTTTTCGTATTCTTTGAGATTTGCTATTTCTATTATTTCTTCGTCTATACCTATGCTCCCTTCGTAATCAAGCAAAGTTTTTGTAATTGTTGCGTTATGTATTTTTGATTTTAGAATTTCAATTTTCATAAGTTTTACTCAAAATCAGCGGATAAACCCCAAAATATTGTTACTACTCCAAGAATTAGAAGAGCAGAAGCTATAAGGGCTAATACACCATGATAACTTGCTCCTACTAACGCAACAACAATTAACCCTAAAAAAAGCAAACCTATCCCTGTAAATAACATTATCCAATTGCCCTTCTTCATTTCTATTTTTGCCATATTATTTTACCTCCAGAAAATTATATGTAATTATAGTAGAAATTTTCTACTTTTTATAAAAATAACAATAATTTAGATTTATACAAATATTTTTTAATTTCCATCTGGTCCACCTAGTGAGAGTATTTGAAAGATAATTTTAGTATCTTACCCTCCTGCCTTTCGTAAGGGCTACGTACCTTTTTTATTACTTCTCTTGAAGCACTAGAATTAAGATTCTAAATCCTATTTAGAAATCTATTCCCAATCTTAATTCAGTAAATTATACACCTTTACTACCTCCATTTGAAGATAAAATTTATACTTCTCCTAATAGAATTTAGGAGTTTTTGAAACTCCTTTTTGCTTCCCACCTGCCTACCCTTTAGTTCTATGCAGGAGGCTTCGCCTCCTATTAGTACCTACTTTTAGTTAGTTAGGAAAATTCTACCTTCCTATTAGTCATCCTTTAGAAGGAAGGATAAAATGGTTATTCCTAATAAAGTTAGGAATTTTAGGAACTTCTTTTAGTTTCCCACCTAACCCGCCCTATAGTTATATATAGGAGGGCGTAACCCTCCTAGTAATACCTCCCTTTAGCTGTCCAAAGTAGGCTAAATTTCTATAAGAAAGTTATTCACTATTCCTGATAGAGTTAAGGATTGATTTTTAAGAAACCTCTTAGTACTTCCTTAAGCATTACTTTTTAATGCTTAACCCTTATTGCTTACAATAAGAAAGTAAATTAATAAAGATTCATCTCCTTTAGAATTAAGAAAAGATAGAACCTTCAATTCTTAATAGAAGGTTAGAAATTTTTTAGTATTCTTACTTCAATTGTTTAGAATAGGTAATATAAAATTTTCAAACAACCTTCAACTTTAGTAAACAATTTATAGTTTACAGGTGTTTTCTTTTAAAAAGTTGAATTATACCTAATTCTTCTTCTATCATTATGTAAATTTTATAAGATTAGGAGGTTTTTATGGGAATTATGGAAGGTAAGAAGGGAGTTGTTTTTGGTGTAGCTAATAAGTGGAGTATAGCTTGGTCTATCTCTAAGTCTCTACATAGGGAGGGTGCTCAAATTTTGCTTTCTTACTTAGGAGAAGAAGATAAAATAAAAGAACTTGCTGATGAGATTAATGCAAAGATCTTCTCTTGTGATGTTTCTAAGGATGAGGATATAGCAAAGCTTTTTGAATATGTTGGTAAAGAGTATGGCAAAATTGATTTTATAGTTCATTCTATTGCTTTTGCTCCAAAAGAGGCTTTACAAGGTAGGTATATTGATACTTCTAGGGAGGCTTTCAAGGTCGCTTTGGATATAAGTGCTTATTCTTTGGTAAAAATTGTTAAAGAAGCAGAGAATTATTTAAACGATGGTTCTTCAATAATTACTATGACATACCTTGGTTCAGTTAGGGCTGTTCCAAATTATAATGTTATGGGAGTTGCTAAAGCTGCACTTGAGTCTAGTGTAAGATATATTGCGTATGATTTAGGTGGTAGAGGTATAAGGTGTAATGCTATTTCTGCGGGTCCTATAAAGACTTTGGCAGCAAGAGGTATTAGTGGTTTCATGTCAATGTATGAAGAATATCCTAAACGTGCAGCATTAAAACGAAATGTAACAGCAGAGGAAGTGGCTGAAACTGCTGTATTTCTCCTTAGCAACATGTCTTCAGGAATAACCGGAGAAGTTATATATGTTGATGGTGGTTATGAAATGATGGGGATGTAATTATTCAAACACATCCCCTATCTTTACTCTATAACCGTTTACGAAAGATTTTGCATCCATTTCTCTAGAGTTTTCTGGCAATAATCTCTCAATATATAAAATTCCGTTTCCTGTTTTTATACCTAAATTATTATTGTTTATTTCAACTACTTCACCAAAATATCCTTTTGTATCCTTGGAAGAGTAAGAAGATTTTAAAATTTTTATCATTCTACCTTTGTAAAAACAGTATGCTTTAGGCCACTCAATAAATGCTTTTACCTTTCCGTTTATTAACTTTGCACTTTTGCTCCAGTCAATTTTACCATCTTCTTTAAGAATTATCTTGGAATAAGTTGCTTTTGTCTCATCTTGTTTAATTGGTGTTATTTTTTCATAGTTTGTGAAAAATTCTTTGATTAATTCAATTGATAGTTTTGCTAATTTTTCACTTAGAGAATAATAATCGTCATTTTCTTCTATTTTGACTTCTCTCTGTAGTGAAATGTCTCCGGCATCCATCTGCTCGTTTATTAAAAATATTGTTGTCCCTGTTTTATCTTCAGAATTTAAAAGTGCATATTGTATTGGTGAAGGTCCCCTATATAAAGGTAAAAGTGAAGGGTGGATGCCTATAGTTTTCATTTTAGGAATCTTAAATACTTCTTCAGGGATTATTTTACCGTAGTCGCAAACTATAAATAGATCAAAGTTTTTCTCCTTGAGCATATCTATAAATTCTTTTGATTTTATATCATTTTTGTCATATACTTCTATATTGTGTTGTAAAGCAGTTTCCTTTACAGGTGTTGGAGTTAATATTCTACCTCTTCCTTTTTCTTTATCAGGTTTTGTAATCACCATATTTATTACAAAGTCCGTTTTTATATTTAAAATTCCCTCTAATACTTTCTTTGAGAATTCTCCAGAACCGAAGTAACATACTTTTTTCATGAATTATTTTTGTATGCTTCATTTATTTTTTAGCAAATTAAGCGAGGTATTTTACTTTTTCATTAGCAATAAGCTTATATTCCCTCTAATAGATTTAAGAATTTTAGAAACCTCTTTTGGTTCCCCACCCACCCGCCCTTTAGTGCATTAAGAGGGTTTCACCCTCTTATCAATATCTCCCTCTAATTCGTTAGGAGAATTCTATATTCATATTAGTTATCTACTATAAGTAAGAGAATATAAAAAATTCACTCCTAATAGAATTTAGAAATTTTAGAAACCTCTTTTAGACCCCCACCACCCGCCCTATAGTTCTATGTAGGAGGGCTACGCCCTCCTATTATGTACCACCCTTTAGCAATCCAAAGTAGGCTACACCTTCTATAAAAAAAATTTTTTATCCTTCCTGATAGAATTAAGAATTACCTTTTAAGAAATTCCTTTCAGTATCTCACCCAACACACCCTTTAGTTCTATAAAGGAAGCTTCGCCTCCTATTTAGTACCTCCTTTTAGTACGTTATGAAAGTTATACTTTCTTATTAGAAATCTTCTTAGAGGGAAGGATAAAATGGTTATTCACAATAGAATTTAGGAATTTTAGTAATCTCTTTTAGTGCCCCACCCCCCCCGCCCTTCTAGATTAGCGAAGGTTTCGCCTTCACTGCTTCCAGTAAGAAAGATTTGTCTTAATAATAACTCTCTTAGAAGAGAAAAATATAAGGTATTTACTCCTAATAGTTTTAGGAATTTTAGAAAACCTCTTTTAGTGCCACGCCTGTCCACCCTATTAAATTAGCTAATGCTACGTCTCCACTGCTTTTAATTCAGTAAATCAGAAGGACTAAGTAATCCTATCATTATACATTAATGTTTTACATTATTAAAAGTCTAGATATTTCTGAATTTCTAATCTCTGTAGAATTAAAAGTTATATTTTAGGTTATTAATATTTTTTGTGATTTATTGAAAAATAGTATTTGGTTTGTTAAATTTATATAAATATGTTCATTAAAGTAAATGGAGAATTGAAGGAGATAAATGTAAATAATCTAGAAGAGGTTATTCGGCTTTTAGGTTTTGAGGTTTCAAAAGTTGTAGCTGTATTAAATGGCGAAATAGTTCCTAAGAGTAAAGTTTCTGAAACTTATGTGAAAGAGGGAGATGATATTGAAATTTTGACTATAATGGGAGGTGGATAATGGATTTGTTTGAAATTGGTGGAATAAAACTAACTAATAGGTTAATATTAGGGACTGGTAAATTTAGTAAATATGATTATATACCTAAAATAATAGAGGAAACTGGGTGTCAAATGGTTACTGTTGCAGTTAGAAGAGCAAGGGATGGTATGGGTAAATCATTAAAAGATTATATTCCAGAAAGTGTAAATATTCTTATTAATACATCTGGTGCTAGGAATGCAGAAGAAGCTTTAAAGATAGCTAGAATAGGGAGAGAATTATTAGGTAGTGATTTAATAAAAATAGAGATCATTACAGATACAAAATATTTGATGCCAGATAATAGAGAAGTAATAAAAGCTTGCGAAATGTTATCAAGAGAAGGTTTTAAACCATTCCCTTATATGATGCCTGACCTTGTTTCAGCAAGATATATGGTAGATGCTGGAGCTGTTTGTGTAATGCCTCTTGGCGCACCTATTGGTACCAATAAAGGTTTATTAACGCAATACTTTGTTGAAATGTTAAAAAACGAACTTAGTGTCCCAGTAATTGTTGATGCAGGTATAGGAAAACCTTCTCATGCAGCTCAAGCTATGGAATTAGGGGTAGATGCAGTTTTAATAAATACAGCAATAGCTACTGCTAAAGATCCTGTGAAAATGGCTGTTGCTTTCTCTAAAGCAATAGAAGCAGGTAGAATTGCTTATCTATCAGGTATACCTTCTGAAAAGATCTTTGCTGAACCTTCCTCTCCAATGGATGAATATTTAACAGGTTTTTTAAGAAAGTAGAATGTTATTTTAAAATAAATATTCTCTCTAAATTAAGGATGTTTGAGAAATACTTTTAGTATCTTTCCCGTCCACCCGCCCTATAGTGCGTTAAGAAGGTTAAACCCTCTTATCAAGATCTCCCTCCAATTCGTTAGAAAAATTCTAAATTCATATTAGCTACCTACTAAAAGTAAGAAAATATAAAAATTTACCCCTAATAGAAGTTAGGAATTTTAGAAACTTTCTTTTAGTGCCCCACCCTATAGTTCTATACAGGAGGCTTCGCCTCCTAGTAGTACCTCCTTTTAGTTCTTTATGAAAGTTCTAACTTCTTATTATGTTATTCCTTTAGAAGTAAGAAAGAATAGAAAATTTTACTCCTAATAGAAGTTAGGAATTTTAAGAAAACTCTTTTAGTACCCCACCCTCCCCTCCCTTAAGTTCAGTAGGAGGACGAAGTCCTCCTAATAGTACCTCCTATTTAGAAAGATTAGAAGGTTAGAAAAATAAAAATTACCTTTACTTTAATGCTTACGTTAGAAGGAAAAAATTTTACTCTCTCTAATAGATTTAGAAAT
>JBMFQU010000035.1:0-15187 GCA_049968435.1 Brevinematia bacterium
CGGGGGACTAAAAGAAGTATCTTAAAAAATTTCTAACTCAATTAGGAATACAAAGTTTTATTTTTGCCTACTTCTAAAAAAGTAAGCTTAAAAGGAATTTCTAAAATAACTACTTAAGAAGTTTGCTTAAAAATTTTTCTAGAAGGAGGTATTAATAGGAGGACGAAGTCCTCCTTTTGAAGCTTAAGGACGGGTGGGCGGGGACTAAAAGAAGTTTCTTAAACTTTTTAAAAATTAATTCTTATCAGGAAGGATAAAAAATTTTCTTATAGGAGGTGTAGCCTACTTTGGATTGCTAAAGGGTGGTACATAATAGGAGGGTGTTAGCCCTCCTATTTATTCTTAACTGAATCAAGAGATAAGCAGATTTCTGATAGAAGGTGAGATTTTCATTTTGATTCTGAAGTATTTGTAAGATTTTAAAAAAACTTCTTCTAGTCTTTAGGTAAGGTCGAGAAGAATTAATTTATAAACAAAGTAATTATTAATTAAAAAATTTTTAAGTGAGAGGTTTATCATTTAAAATAAGCATTGTTATTATGATCGATAGAAAAATTTATATAGAGACTTTAGGTTGTGCTAAGAATATAGTTGATTCTGAGAGGGTGGCTTATTTATTTTCCAAAAATGGCGCAATTATAATTCAAGATCCAGAAGAGGCAGATTTTGTTTTAGTCAATACCTGTGGTTTTATAGATGAATCTAAACAAGAATCAATTGAATATATCCTTAGTTATTCTAAACTTAAAGAAGAATTAAAAAAGAAAGGTAAAGAACAGAAGTTGATTGTTTTTGGTTGTCTTGCTGAAAGGTATAAAGAGGAACTATTAAGGGAGATACCTGAAATAGATTTTATATCGGGTGTTAAAGATTATTTATCGCTTTTAGGAATTTTGAGTAGAAGTAATTTAAAAATACTTGATACTTCGTCTGAGTATAGAGATATAGTTTTTTCGGAGAGAGAGTTTTCAAGGTTTGTTAATAAAGAATACCCTTATGCTTATGTTAAGATTTCAGAAGGATGTAATCATACTTGCTCTTTTTGTGCTATACCACTTATAAGAGGTAAACAAAGAAGTAGAACTATTGAAAGTTTAGTTGAGGAAGTAAAATTTTTAGCTGATAATGGTATAAGGGAAGTTATCTTGGTATCTCAAGATACAAGTAGTTATGGTATTGATATATATGGCAAACCTAAATTACCTAAGCTACTTTATGAAATAAGTAAAATTAGTGGTATTGAATGGATTAGGTTACATTACCTTTATCCTACGGAAGTTAGCGAAGAGCTGATTGATACTATTGCTGGAATTGATAAAGTTTGTAAATATGTTGATATGCCTTTACAACATGCTAGCAATAAGATATTAAGAAGTATGAAAAGGGGTGGAACTAAAGAAAACTATATTGAACTTATAAACAGAATAAAAGAAAGAATAAAAGATGTGGCTTTAAGAACTACTTTTATAGTTGGTTATCCGGGTGAAACTAGAGAAGATTTTAAAGAACTTCTTGATTTTGTGAAGGAAATAAGTTTTACGTGGGTTGGTGTATTTACATATTCGCACGAAGAGGGTACTTCTGCTTATTCTCTTGAAGATAATGTACCGAAAAATATAAAATCAAGAAGAAGGAATGAACTTCTAAGGCTACAACAGAAGGTTACTGAGGAGAATTTAAGGAGACTTGTCGGAAAGGTGAAAAAGGTTATAGTTGATGAGGTGCTAGATGATCATAATTATATTGCTAGAACTGAGTATAATTCTCCAGAAGTAGATGGATCTGTACATCTTGTTTCATCTAGAAAATTGAAGAAAGGTGATTTTACTGATGTGTTTGTATCAAAAGTTGTAGGTTATGACTTATATGGAAAAGCAATTTAAAATTAACTTATTCATAGTTAATTTTATAACTCTATCTAGAATTTTGTTTTCTCCTATAATTTTTTACTTAGTTATTTTGGGTGGTTTTGTTAATATTTTTACAGCTTTTTTGTTGTTTTTATTAGGTGCAATTACTGATACTTTTGATGGTTTTCTTGCTAGAAAATATGGGGTTCAGACTAAGTTTGGTTTTACATTGGATCCTATCGCTGACAAATTTTTGGTTTTAGGTACTTTACTTGCTTTTTCTTTTATTGATTATCTTAAAATACCCATTTACTTTTTTCTCATAGTACTTATTAGAGATATATTAGTTAGTGTTCTTAAACCTATATCTGATAGAAAAGATTTTCCTATACCTACTACTTTTTTGGCTAAAACTAAAACTACAGTTCAGTTTGTATGTATAATTTTAATATTTTTGTATCTTATAGTAATTAATTATAATTCCTTACAATCTTTTGAAACAATTTATAAAAACTTTGCTTATTGGGCATATTTCCCATACTGGGTTTCTCTGATATTAGTTGTTGTGACAATTATCTCTGGTTTGGAATATGTATATCTTTTTGTATCTGGGTATTTAAATACATACCGAAAACTTGGCTAGGTTAGGGATTAGTAATTAGGAATTTGGGAATAGGTGAGTGTGAGATAATTAAAGGGAGATATTTATAAGAGGGTGGAACCCTCTAACACACTAAAGGGCGGGAAGGGAAACAAAAAGAGCTTTCTGAAAAACTTTAACTTCTATTAGGATAGATAAATATATTTCTGATAGAAGGTAAAACCTTAATTTTGAAACTGAAGGGAGGTATTCATAGGAAGGCATAAGTCCTCCTATAGACGCTTAAGGGCGGGTGGGAAACAAAAAGAGCTTTCTTGAAACTCCTAAATCAGTTAGGAAGGATAATCTTTCAAGCACTTCCTTATTTTGTTGAAGAAAAAAGTTATAAGCTTACATAATTTTTACGAAATAGGAGGTGTTTTATGGAGGCTACTACCCAGGAAATAATGGAAAAGTTGAGGAGTATCATTGGTGAAACCATGATTCTCGAACAGCAAGTTCAGAAACTAAAGGACTTAGTATCTATCTCTGAAAATGACATTCTGAAAGTTAAAGAAGGTGTTTTAGTTGGTTTTCATCATTTAAGTGCTAAAGTTAATAACCTTGAGAAAATAGTTTTAGAACTTAATGAAAAAGTTGATAGACTTTTAAGTAAAGAATAAAATGAAGATTTGTATAGTTTCTGGAGGTACTGGGGGGCATATTTCTCCCGGTATTTCTATTTACAAAGAACTTAAAAAGAGGGAAAATGAAGTTATTTTTATAACTAATCCTCATGCTTTAAAGTTTCCCCTTGTTACTGATTGGGTAAAAAGTGATGACATAGTTGTTATTCCTATTTCTCAAGGTTTCTCAAAGAAAAAACCTATTTCAAATCTTAAGGTAGTGAAAGAGTTTATTCAGTCTACATTTATTTCTTTAAAAGTTCTCAAAAGTTTTCAGCCTGATGTAGTGGTTTTGACTGGAGGGTATGTTTCTGGCCCTGTCGGTAAGGCTGCTTTACTTTTAGGTAAGAAAATTGTACTTCTCGAACAAAATTCTGTGATGGGTTTGACTAATAGTATTCTTTCAATGTTTGCTACTAGAGTTATACTAACTTTTCCTTTGAAAAATAAAAGGGTTAGTAGTAAGTTTATTAGGTTAGGTAACCCAATAAGGTATTCTGAAGAAGATATAGTTATTAAAGATACTGCAAAAAGTTATTTTGGTTTTTCTTCTGAAGATAGAGTTTTAGGTATAATACTAGGTAGCCAAGGAGCTAAAAAAGTTAATGAGTTTTTACTAAATTACATAGAAGCTATTGCTGAGAATTACAAAATTATATGGATAACTGGCAATGATTATTATCAAGAGATATTGGAAAAATGTAAGTGTGATAATGTAAAAGTTTTTCCTTTTTTTAGCGATATAAATATGTTTATGTCTGCTGCTGATGTTGTTATAACAAGAGGTGGAGCTAGCACTTTATCTGAAATCGCTTTTTTTGGGGTACCGTCAATAATAATACCCTTTCCCTATGCTGCTAAAAATCATCAGTATCACAATGCTATGTTTTTTGAAATTCATGGTGCTGGTATTATCATAGAGGAAAAAGAATTAACTATAGAGAAATTATTAGGCACTATTGAATTCGTATTTAAGAACTATAAAATTTTTAAAGCTAATGTAAATCAACTTTTCCCGAAAAATATATTATCTGAGATTGTTAGAGTTTTAGAATCTATCTAAAGTTCCTTATCTTCTCCAAAACTCTTTCTGAATAGAAATTACTTGTTTTTATACCGTTTAGATAGTTATAGGAGAATATTATTTCTTTTTTCATTTCTTTAATGTTTTCTGAAGTATTTATTATCCATAATATAATTGCTATCTGATTTTTTATTGAGAGATTTACATCTCTTTTCTTTAGAAGTTCTTTTAACTTTCTTTCTGTTTCTATTATGTCATTCTTGGTTAGAAAGTTAAGTATTATAGATAGATAGCTTCTTAGGTTTATATCGTTTATATAAATTAGAGAAGTTTGACATAAGTTGTATTCTTCTTTGTTAAGTAGGGCTGTAAATGCCCATAATGCTGATCTTGCGTTTATGCCATATGTTTTTATTTCATTTACTGCTTCATCAATATATCCGAGTTTTACTAAAGCTTCTACTCTGTAAGGTAGGAAGTAAGGTATATCTTGTTCTAGTAATGTTATACTTCTTTCATCTCCTATGTTTGCCATGCTACGCCCTATAGTTATTAAATCTTCTGTATCAAAGCTAATTATACCCTTGTATTTGTCATATATTTTTACTACATTACTAAACATATTAAAAGAAAAAAGTTTACTAACTAATTGAGATATTACTTCTTCATTTGTGATACTGGTATTAGTTGCGAGGTTTACTAGAGGTTCTATGTAATTGTATGTTAAACATAGTTTTGAAAATTGATATATTACGGTTTGATTTGTTTCTTTCTCTCTTATCAGAAATTCTGAAAAATTTGAAACTAAGTTTTTTGATTGAAATATAGGTAGGTATTTGTAGTTCTCAATCAAATTGTTTGAAAAAGCCATAAGTAATTCCTTATTAACATCTATTCCTAGCCCAAATCCTATTTTTATCTTCTCAATTAATACTTCAAATGAATTGGTTTTTTCAAGTATCCTAGATAAAATTTCATATAATTCTCTGTATTTACTTTTTGAGGAAAATTCTTGAGAAATTGAATAAAGACTTATTTTATTTTTTAAGTAAAGTTCAACATAATCAACTTGTGAATAAGCTTCAGATGTTATCAATAATATTAGTAGAAATATAAATTTTTTCATTGATAGTATTATAACTTTATTTATTACTATACTTACAAACACAGTAGAATTAATCTTTCTCTATAAGTACTGCTTTGTTTGAGTTATTTGTTTTTATTATTTCGATTACTTGATTGAATTTGTTTGCTATATTGTCGTCTGATGTTGTTAAGATAATTTTAGATTTTTTTGAATATTCTTCAGATATTTCTAAAAGTTTTAATGTATAGTATTTATCTAATGATGAAAATGGCTCATCAAGTAGGATTATTTTAGGATTTCCTAAGAAAGCTCTTGATATTGAAATTAGTTTTGCTTCTGTAGGACTTAGATTAAAAGGCATCTCGTATTTTTCTCTCTGTAATTCAAAGATGTTTAGTATCTTGTCTATTTCGTACTCAATTTCTAACTTGGATAGATTAGTATTGTATAGTAATGGTAAGGCAAGGTTATCGTATACATTCATGTTGCTTATTAGATAAGTATCTTGGAAGTGTATTGAAACATTTCTATGTAGGAATAGTAATTGCTTTTTAATTGAGTTTGATGTATCAATGTTTAGTACTGTTATTCTACCTCTTGTTGGTTTTAGCATACCTTTTATGAGTTTCAGTAAGGTTGTTTTACCTTGACTTGGGAAACCTAGTATAGCTGTTATTCCACTTTCAGGTATTTCTAGATTTACATCTTCGAATATGTATTCAATGTTGTTGTATGAAAAGTATACATTATTGAATTCTATTATTCCCATAGCTATTCTTCCTCTAGATTTTCAAAGTCTTCATCAAATTCTTCATCGTAGTAATCCTCAGAGTTTTCTGAGTATTGAGTACTCTTGGTAGTTTGTGAATCAAATGAAAAGTCAATATTTGATAGGTTTTCGAATTTACCAATTTCTTTTATAAACATTAGTTCTATAGTACCTACAGGTCCATTTCTTTGTTTCGAAATAATTATCTCAACTATGTTTTTTTTATCGGTATCGGGATTGTAGTATTCATCTCGGTATAAGAAAGCAACGAGATCTGCATCTTGTTCTATACTACCGCTTTCTCTTAGATCTGAAAGGATAGGACGTTTATCGATTCTTTTTTCAACACTTCTTGATAGCTGAGAAAGTACGATTATTGGTATATTTAATTCTTTTGCTAGTGATTTTAAGCTCCTTGATATAAAACCTATCTCTTCATTTCTGCTTCTTATCACAGATAATCCTCTTGGTACTTCTATTATCTGTAGATAGTCAATTATTATTATGTCTATACCTTTTTCTTTTGTAAATATTTTCCTTGCTTTTGATTTTATATCAACTATTGAAGAAGAAGGAGTATCATCAATTATTATGTTAAGTCCAGATAATCTAATTGCTGCTTCAAGTAATGAATCCCATTCTGATTCTTTTACATTACCAGTTCTTAGTGACTTTAAATCTATTTTTGATTCTGTTGATAGAAGTCTCTGTGCAAGTTGTTCTTTTGACATTTCAAGTGAGAAAAACAATACTTTTTTCTGATAATCCTTTGCCATATTTAGGCATAGGTTTAGAGCGAATGCAGTTTTACCCATAGAAGGTCTTCCAGCAAAAACTATTAAATCCCCGTTTTGAAATCCTCCTGTCATCTCATCTATTGCTGTGTATCCTGAAGGTACTCCTGTGTAAATGGTTTTGTTCTCTGCTAACCTTTGAATGCCTTTTAGAGTTTCTATTATTACATCCCTTAGTTTAAAGTAATCGTATTGACGTCTTATATCTATTGATTCTAATAATTTCCTTTCTGCTATTTCGATAGCCTCGTTAATGTCAACTCCTTCTTTCATTGCCACATCTATTACTTCAGAAGAAGCTCTTATTAAAGATCTTAGTATGTACTTTTCGTAAACTATTTTTGCATAGTATTCAATGTTAGTTGTAGTTGGTATTGAATCAAGCAAAGAAGATAGGTAAGGTGCTCCAACTTCTTCAAATTTACCTATTTCTTTAAGTTTGTTTTGAAGTGTTATTAGATCAATAGGTTCTTTTTCATCGTAAAGTTTCATCATTGCACTGTAAATATACTTGTGTTTTTCTAAGTAAAAATATTCCTCTCTTAGTATATCTATAACCTTATTTATTTTTTCGTTGTCTATTATCATTGCTCCTAAGCATGCTTTTTCTGCTTCTATGTCGTGAGGCATTACATTCATAACATTTATTTTGAATTAGAATTAAACTTTATTTCCATTAGAAAAGGATTCACTCTCTAGAAAGTTCTAGTTTTAATCTCTAATGTTTGTTTTTTAAAATTAGTTATATATTTATGAATGAAAATATATTAAATATATTTCTATTAGTTTTTTTTGTTGTAGGTTCTGCTTTTTCTTCTTTTGCAGAGTTGTCTTTATTTATTGTTGATAAGGTAAGACTACAAAAGTTAATCTTGAAAAATAAGAAAAAGAGTAAATACATAAGGAAATTACTAAAGAGCCATAGAGAGACTTTAATAACTATTTTGTTTTTTAATCTTCTTTTTAATACATCTTTTACTATAGTTGCTTCTAATTTGTTAATTTCTTTTAGTGTTATTACTTCAACAATTTTTATTTCTTTAACAATTACTCTATTTGGTGAATTTTTACCTAAGGTTGTTGGTTTTTCGCTTGCTGAAAGGTTTTCTCTTGAAATAGCTAGAATAGTTTATTTTATGAACTTTTTAGGAAAAGTTTTTTTTAGATTTATTGACAAAAGTATAATATCCCCTTTTCTGAAAGCTAAAAATGTAAAAACCAATATTGCTAATTTTTTTGATATTTTGAAGAGAAATGTAAAAGATGAGAGATTAAGAAATTTTGTTGACATCATAAATTTTGATGCGAAAGATATAATGATTCCTGCTTCCGAAGTAGCGTTTTTGCCTTATGATGTTTCCAAAAAGGTAGTAGGAAAATTTTTTGATAAGTTAAGTAATTATCCTTATGCTATTATTTATGATTCTAATAGAAATAATGTTATAGGTTTTGTCAAATTTTCTGATCTAATAAAGAGTATTTATTCTAGCGAAAATTTGAGAAATTATCTTAATATAGTTTATTTTGTACCTGAAACTAAAAAGGTTTATAGTCTGATAAGAGAAGAATCAGAGAAAAATATTAGTATATCTATCGTTGTTGACGAGTATGGTAATATAATTGGTGTTATTTCGCCTGAGGTAATACTTAGTTATGTATTTCTACCTTATGAGTATATTAAGAAAGAAAGTGAAAAGGTTTTTATTATTAAAGGTGAACTTACTATAAAGGAGTTTAATAATTATTTTGCTACTAATATTGATTCACAATTTTACAATACCATTTCAGGTTTTGTAATCGAGAAGTTGGGTAAAATACCTAATGAAGGGGAAGTTTTAAATTATGATAACATGGAATTTAAGGTAAAAGAAGTTAAAGATGGTAAAATAGAGGAAATAATAGTTAAATTTGATTAAATACCGTAAAATAATCTTTTACCTAAGTATTCTGGTAATCCTCTATCTATAATCTTTCTGTATGTCTTATCTATGTCGTATTCAAATCTCTTGAAAGTTACTGAATACTCTTTTGTGTCAAAAATTATGTAAGAACCTAGAGGATTATTATCTCTTGGCTGTCCTATGCTGCCAGGATTTATTAGTAATGTTTTATCTTTATTTAGTTCTATTTTTTCATTATTCTCTGGATGATATGCTCCTTCTTCTGTCCATATTATTGGTAGGTGAGTATGTCCGAAAAATAATATTTTTTTGTTTAGTTGTTTAAGTTTATTTATATTTGCTATTGCTCTATTTTTTGAAACTATATATTCATCAGGATCTAAGATACTACCATGTACAAAAGTGAAATCATCAAATTCTATTACATCACTCCATTCTTTTATATATTCTATTTCGTTTTGTGATAAATTAAGTATTGTCCACATTGCTGCCTCTGCTGCTACATAGTTGAAGTGTTTTAATTCTCTTTTGTCTATTATTGCTCTTTCGTGATTACCTCTTAGTACATATTCTGTACCACATAGTTTTTTCAAAATACCTAGACAGGCTGATGGATCTGGTCCATAACCTATCACATCTCCAAGACAGATGTAAATATCAACTCTTCCATAAGTTTGATTTAAGAATACTTCAAAGGCTTCAAGGTTTGAATGTATGTCAGAAAATATTGCTATTAACATTAACTACATATAAATTATTTTGATTTAATTTTTTACTTTCAATCAAGCGATTGAGTAAAAGATCTTTCTAAGTTTTACTCTAATGTAAGTAGTTTTTAACTTTTTTAGTAGGGATGTTTCTTAATCTTATCTACTTCTAAATTTTTCTAAAACTTTAATAATGAGTGTAGGTTTTAATAACTCTATCGGAATTTGGAATTTGTGAATAGTTAAAAGGAGGTTACCTAAGGAAAGCTATAGCCCTCGGGTGGGGAACTAACTAAAACTAATTTTCAAAAAATCTTACTATCAAGTTAACAAGTTGAATTTTAATCTTTTGTCTTTTAAAAATTTGATTATGAAAAAATTTATTTTAATTACTACTTTCATGTTTATTTGTACTTTTTTATATCCTTCTACTTTTGTTTTTTCTCCTTCTAGTAAAGATTACTTTATTCAGATTTATCAGAGTTCTATGAAAGAAGTTTATAAAGGTAATCTTAGCTTATCTTCAGGTTATGTTGAAGGATTTGTAAAAAATAATTATGGCATTACTAATTTTACGGTTGAACTCAAAATTTTGAGTAATAGTGTTTTGGTAAATGTCTCTTCTGAGAGTACTAATTTATCTATAACTAGGTTTCCTGTACCTTTCATTGAAGCACTAGAGGTATTTTATTTACTAGGTATATCTATTGATGATTTTTCAAGTTTTGGAGTGTATGAGAGTGGTAGTATTAAGATATTTAAACTTGACTACAAAAGTGGTAATGCCTATCTTCTATTTTACTTTGATAAAGGTCAAATATTGAGGGTTGATTATTGGTTAAAGGATAAAGAAGATATAATGTTATGGTCTTACTTGTGTGCATATGATACTTTGAAAAGCACTAATAAGAAGTATCTAAGTGGTATACTTCTAAATGTTCAAACGAAGGAATTTTACAAGTTTGATTTTAGTGTAAAATAAACTATTTTAGTCTTTCTTCAACTGCGAGTGCGTGTATTTCTAATCCTTCGTATCTTGCTAGTTTAGATATTATATTTTTGTCTTTCTCCAGTTCTTCTTTAGTCCATTTTGCTATGTTATAAAATTTTAAAAAGTTATATACTCCTAGAGGTGAATAAAACTTTGAAGTTGAACTTGTTGGTAGTACATGATTTGTTCCTGCTAAATAGTCAGTTATAGTTACACTAGAGTATTCTCCTACTAATACTGTACCTGCGTTATATACGAAGTTTTCTATATTTTCTATATCTACTCCTTCAACTATAACTTCCAGATGCTCTGGTCCTATTTCATTTACTAGATTAAATCCTTCATTAATATCTTCAACTTCTATGAAGAAGAGATTTGATGTTGAACTTTGTAAAATATCCTTGCGCGAAGCTCTTTTTAATATGTTATGTATGTTTGCTTCTATTTCGTCTAATAATTTCTTATTGTTGGAGATTACGAATCCTAAAGAGTCAGGGTCATGTTCTAGTTGTGATAGTGTATCAAGTGCTAGGTAGTATGGGTTACCATTATCGGCTATTATTGCTATTTCACTCGGACCTGGTATTATGTCAATTCCTATTATTCCGCTTAATATCTTTTTGGCTGTTATGAAGTACTTATTCCCTGGTCCTACTATCATGTTGACCTTTGGTATTGATTCTGTGCCAAAGGCAAAAGATGCTACTGCTACTGCTCCTCCGACTTTGTATACACCATTTACCCCAAATTCACTACTTAAAGCTAAAATTATAGGTGATACTTTACCCTCTTTTGAAGGTGTTGATACATATATGTTTTTAACTCCCGCTACTTTTGCTGGTATTACATTCATTATCAATGTTGATGGATAGATTGCTCTTCCTCCAGGAACATATACACATACACTTTCTATAGGTTTTATAACTTGTCCAACTGACCCGTTTGTTTTTATTAACCATTTGCCTTGCAAGTTGAATTGCTTTAATTGCTCTTCATGAAACTTTTTAACTCTTTCTGCCATTACTTTAAAGCCTTCATATATACTTTTTAATTCTTTATTATTCTCAATTTCTTCTTTTGCTTTTTGTATTTCCTCATCGCTTACTTTTATATTGAAATTATCAGGTATTTTATCAAAATTTTTAGAGTACTCTATCACGGCTTTGTCTTTTTTGGTAATAACATCTTCTATTATTCTTTCTACATCTGATATAAGTTTTTTGTCCTGAAGTAAATTTGTACTCGCTTGAGGTAAAGTTTTGTAAATGTTACCTTTAAAATCTCTTATATTCATAAAGTTTATTGTAAATGAAGTTAAAGATGAATTTAAATTTCTTTTTTTGAAATAATTAGATAGTTCTAAATAAAATTAATTAGGCTTACGAGATAATTAGATTATTTTTGGAGTTTATAGGAATGAAGAGAAAGACTTTTGTTATTAAATCCAAATATGGGATACATCTTAGACCAGCAAACAGAATATATGAGGTTATAAAGAAATATAAATCTAAAGTTGAAGTAAAGAAAGAAGATAATGTTGTTGATGCTAGAAGCTTACTTGGTATGATTACATTAAATGTATTGCCAGGAGATAAAATAGAAATTATAGCATCTGGACCTGATGAGGATAAGGTCATTGAGGAACTTACAGATTTGATTGAAAATAAAAATTTAGGAGATCGTGAAGATGATTAAATGTAATTTTCTATTTCCTCAACTTTTTCTAGCCTTGTGATGTCTCTTCCAATTACTAGATAATCGGCTCCTTTTGATAATGCTTCTTTTGGTGAAGTTGTTCTCTTTTGATCATCGTGTGATTTGGTTATTCTAATTCCTGGAGTTATTAATTTTACTTCTGGAAATTTACTCTTTATTAATTCTACCTCTAGTGGTGAGCATACAAAATGTTTTATACCTTCATTTAGTCCAAGTTCAACTAATTTTAGTACTTCATCGTTTATGCTTTTTTCTATACCTATTAGTTTTAGATCTTCTTCACATAAACTTGTTAATATTGAAACACCTACTGGTATTATTCCAAGATCTTTTGATACTTGTGAAGCAGTCTTAATGCATTCTTTCCCAGATAACAAATGAATTGTAAACATATCGCAAAATTTGGATATTACCTTTATGTGTTTCTCAACAGTGGCAGGTATATCAAAGAACTTTAGATCAAGAAAAACTTTTTTACTATTTTCTCTAAGTACTTCTATTACTTTTTTGTGTTCTAAAAGAAAGATAGAGTGAATTTTATACCAAAGAAAAGTGTTTTTAGTTTTTTCAAAAACTTCTACAAATTCGTCTAAAGAAATTGCATCTATCGCAACTATTATTTTATCCGTTTTTGGCATAGATACTATTTTAAATAGTTTTGGTATTTGTAAACAAAGTAAAAACAATTCCTAAATTATGTTAGAAATTGTGGTGTTTTCTGTATTTGAGTTTTAGTTAGATTTTTGTTATATTTGATAATAATTATATGATTGAAAGAAGAAAAAGTAGAAAGGTTAGGGTAGGTAATGTATTTATAGGGGGCGATGCTCCTATAACTGTCCAAACTATGCCAACTAGTAAGACTACGAATGTAAGAGAGACTGTAGATATAATAAAAAGATGTGAGGAAGCAGGAGTTGATATAGTTAGGTTAGGTTTACCTGACATTGAATCAGCTAAGGCTATAAAAGAAATAAAAAAATGTGTTAATGTACCTTTGGTGGGAGACATACATTTTGACTATAAAATTGCCCTTGAAGCTATAAAGAGTGGCGTTGATAAGATTAGGTTGAATCCTGGAAATATAAAAGAAAGGTGGAAAGTTGAGGAAGTTGTTAAGGCTTGTAGAGATAATGGTATTCCTATAAGGATTGGTGTTAATGCTGGATCGATAGATAGGAGCAAGTACCCTAAACCTACACCTGAAGCTTTGGTTAACTCTGCTTTTGATCACATTAGAATTTTGGAAGACTTAGGTTTTTATGATATAGTCGTTTCAGTTAAACATAATGATGTTATTACTATGGTTGAGGCCTATAGGTTGATTGCAAGTATGTGTGATTATCCTTTACATCTTGGTGTTACTGAAGCTGGTACTGAATTTAGATCTACTATAAAAAGTACAATAGGTATAGGTGCATTGCTTATGGAGGGAATAGGAGATACTATAAGGGTTTCTTTAACAGGTGATTCTGTTAAGGAAGTTGAGATTGGGGTTGCTATACTTCAGCAGTTTGGTTATAAGCCAACCTATGTTGATGTTGTTTCTTGTCCTCTTTGCGCGAGAGCTGATGTCAATATAATTGATATTACAAACAAATTTGAGAATATGGTTAAAGGTATGAGAAAAAAAGTAAAAGTTGCAATAATGGGTTGCGTTGTCAATGGTCCTGGTGAGTCAATGGATGCAGATATCGGAGTCTCATGTGGTAAATCAGGTTCTGTTGCTTACAAGAATGGTAAGATTTACAAAAGGCTAAATAATGATGAAATACTTGATTTTTTACTAGAAGAAGTTAAAAATCTTCCAGAATGATACTTATCTACTAACTAAAAGTACCTCGAAAATATAACTTCATTGAATAGTTATTGCTAGGGTGGTTGTATTTTTTCATAATACCTCTATGGAAAACAAAATAGTAAAAGTTATTGGACATATAGGGAATTTTGTTCTTGTTAATATAGATGGTAAGAATCTTAAAGCAAAAGTTGAAGGTAATATACCTTCTTCTGTTTTCTTGGGAGAGTTAATTAAGGATAAGGATAAAATAATTGTTAAGGTTAAGGACCCTTTAATTCTTTCAAAAAGTTTAGATAATATACTTTCTGAAGTTAATGTTTCTAAAAGTAGGATTAATCTTCTAATAACTAAACTCCTTCTTCTTTTCTCAGTTCCTATTAGCGAAAGTGTTTATTCTATTTTTAAAGAGTATAACTTGCCATTTCTTCTTTCAGTAATTGTTTTAAAATCCAACAAAGAATTTAAGAAATTTTTATTTCTCTTAGAAAAATCACTTGAAAAGGATAGAGATAATGCTTTAACGGACTCTGAGCTTGAGTTAGTTGTAAATAGTTTTTTCCTTAATACTAATGAGAATTTTAAAGTTTTCAGTGTTGATGGGTTTAAGGAGAAATGGTATGGTTACTTTAAGTTTGATGGAGATAATATTAAAAGGTTTGTTTTCACAACTAATATTGATGATGTTGATGTAGTTATAGTTTTTGATAATAGGAAAATGTGGAATTTGGAAATAGACATTTTTGGAGATATTGTTTTTAATAAAGAATCTACCAGTGATTTAAGGTTAAAACTTGAGGAATTAGGATTTAAGCCGATCACTATTGAAGTAAGAGTTTTTGGAGGTATTTAATGAAAAAAGCAGTTGCTCTTAAATATGAACCTGATGAAATGGATGCTCCGCAAGTTATTTCAAAAGGTGTAGGTATTTTAGCAGAGAAAATAATACAAGTTGCTGAAGAGTACAATATACCTATTGTTAAGTCTGAAGTAGTTGATCCTTTGATGTCTATAAGTATAAGATCAGAAATTCCACCTGAACTTTACTCAGCAATAGCTGAAATAATTGCTTATGTTTATAAATTAGTTAAAGAAAGTAAGAAATGAAGTTGACCCCCAGGGGGACTGGGGATCAGGATTGGGGGTGTAATATACTTATTAATTAATTCTTTATTAATAATGTAATATTAATTTTTTGTAATTTCAAATTTTATTAAAGTTTATTTCAAATTTTTATTTACCTTGATTTGGGGTTAGGGGATTGAAAATGTTGAAACCTTCCTG
>JBMFQU010000036.1:0-15070 GCA_049968435.1 Brevinematia bacterium
CATTTAGCAATACAATGTAGGTAGGCTATACCTTCTATAAGAAAATTCTTTATACTTCCTGATAAAGTTAAGGATTGATTTTTAAAAAACCTCTTAGTACTTCCTTAAGCATTACTTTTTAATGCTTAACCCTTATTGCTTCCAATAAGAAAGTAAATTAATGAAGATTCTTCTTACTTTAGAATTAACAGAAGATAAAACCTTCAATTCTTAATAGAAGGTTAGAAATTGTTTTTAGTATTCTTGCTTTAATTGTTTAGAATAGGTAATGTAAAATTTTCAAACAATCTTTTCTTAATATTTAAAGTTAAATTATAATTGATTTGAATTTTTATGTAGATGGTAGATTGAATTTTATTTTTATATACTCTTCGAGAGATATTTTTAGTTTTTCCATGTTTTCTATTGCTTTTTCTAGATTAGATAGGTCAATTTCTTGATTGAAGTTGTAGTAGCAATCTTTAAGAATTTCTGGTATTTGACTGAATTTTATTTTACCTTTTTCAAAAAATGTTATACAAATTTCATTTGCTGTGTTTAGAACTGCTCTTTGGTAAGTTGAGGAGTGTTTTATATCTTTTAGTAATTCTAATATTCTAAATTGTTGGTAATTTATATCTAAAAATCTTAATGTTGTGTTTAGTGGTATTTCATACTTTACTTTCTGTTTTAGATCTGATGTTCTAGGAAAAAACATAGCGTTTGCTATAGGAAATATCATGTCAGGGTAATAGTAAATTGACCATATTGTTCCGTCCTTTAGTAGTACCATACTATGTATTCTTGATTCTGGGTGTATTATTATTCTTATTTTTTCTATGTCTATTTCAAAAAATATGTGAGCTTCAAAAACTTCTAAAAACTTGTTAAACATTGTAGCGCTATTGAAAGTTACTATTTTGCCCATTGACCAGTTGGGATGAGAAAGTATTTCTTCTATGGTTGTATTATCGATTTCTTTTTGTGTTTTTGTCAGTAAAGGCCCTCCTGAGGCGGTTATTATTAATTCTTCTATGTTTTCTTTACCTATTCTATTTGTAAGATTGAAAATGGTATTGTGTTCACTGTCAATGGGTATAATAATTGAATTCATTTTTTTGGCGATTTCATTTATCTGATATCCCCATATGAATATACTTTCTTTGTTTGCTGTTAGCACTTTTTTGTTATTTTTCAAAGCTTCTATTGTTGGTATTAATCCAAAATAACCATCTACAGCTATGATTACTGTATCTATTTCTTTACTCTCGCATATTTCCTTTATACCTTCGTATTTACTTAATACTGGTATTGAAAAATTGCTTTCTATATCTAAGGTTGTTTCGTGAATATATACCTTGCTCGGCGAAAATTCTTTACATTGATTTATGAGTTCTTTTATATTTTTCCTTGCGCCAAGTACTTCTATTTTGAATTCATCTGGAAACATTCTAACTACTTCCAGTACTTTTTTACCTATTGAGCCAGTTGATCCAAATAGTGCAATTCGTTCCATAAATTTATTTTAAATGTGATTCAATAACTTTTGAAAATAATTATATTTCCGATTATTCATAATATATAGTATATGGGATACAAAATTTATCAACTTTTAAAATATTTTTTAATATCTGTAATTGTTTTTCTTGGTGTATTATACATGGCTAAAACTGACCGTTTACCTAAGTTTATTCCTGATGATATTAGAAACAGTTTAGTTGACTTTAGTGACAGTGTTTTGTCTTATGATATGTTTAAGGTAGTCTATAAACCTTTTTCTGATGTTGTAGATTTCTTAGCAGATGATGGATATACATACAAGTATGAAGAATTGCCTAAGGTATTGGTGGATAGAATTAATTCTGAATTAAATGTTGTTGATAACAACATAAATTTACTTTTGAATAATCCTCTTTTTGAAACTTGGATTGTAACTAGTTTGGTTTCAGGAAGTCAGATTTTAAAGGAAGTATTTACTAACTATTTCAACGAAAATTTTTATGTTGGTTTTGGGGTATATAATTCAAAACTTTACAAGATTTTTTCTTATTCTACTCCTGAGTTAAAGAATCCAGGAGTATTGTTAAATGGGAATATATCATTTTATGATAATTACTTACTAAGAATAAAGAAATTATCAAAAGAAGTAGATTTTATAGAAGGTTATTTTGTGGTTTTTATTGATGCTAAAAAGTTTTTTGATTATGTTTTCGACTCTGAGAAGGATAATTTTGAAATTATATTTTTATATAGTGGGGGTAAAGTTTATTATTCAACTCGTCAGTATGATTATAATTATATTTCTTCTATAATAGGAATTCCGGAAGTTAATATAGGTGGAAAGTCTTTCTTCCAAAAGCAATTAAGTTTTTCTAATATAAATATTGGTTTTGTTTATCCAAAGCCAAGTGCTATTAGGTGGGTTTTTATAGGGGTAAAATTAATAATTTTAGGTGTTATATTATATTTTTTGATTATCTTGAATAATTTAATAAAAAGTAAGTTAGCTTACTCCCAAGAGAGGAAAAAAATGATTATTAAATCATTGAGAAATGGTGTCAGGATGTTGCCTTTTAAATCTGATGAAGAGATTCACAATACTTTAGTGAAAGCAACTGAAAAGAATCTAAGGTATTTTGAAGAATTTGTGAAAACTGATATAAGTTCTTCGAAGGCATCTAAAAAGAAAATCTCTTTTTTTAATAGGAGTTAAAAATGCCATTATTTGAGTACAATATACCTTCTAATGTAGTAGTGGGTAATGAAGTACAGAATAGAATTGGTGAAGTTTGTAGTAGATTAGGTGAGAAGGTAATTGTTGTTCTTGAAAATTCTAAGTATATTTCTGATGCTAATATTGGACAGAAAGTTGAGAGTAGTATAGGACTTTTTACTAGTGATATTATAGTGTATGATGAAATAGAGCGCGGGGCTAATAATTACTTAAAGATAGAAAACTTAAAAGAGATTGTTATGGCTTCAAGACCCGATGTTATTGTTGGAGTGGGGGGATATCATGTTTTGAGTGTGGCTAAAATGGTTGCTTCCATGTATGATAAGATCCTTTCCGGAGAAGATACTTTTAAAAAGAGGTATACTCAGTTTAGGAGAAAGAGGCTTTCTTATGTTGAAGTTCCTATAACTTTTGGAGTCGTTCCTGGGCTTTCTGATATATGTTTTGTCTACGATAATTCTGTAGGGTACAAAAATATATATTCAGATGTATTTTCTTATGCAGATGCTATAATATTTGATACATCTCTTCTCTCTTCGTTACCACCTTACTATGTAGGTATTTTGGCTATGGATGCTATGGCTTTGGCTTTTGATGCTTTCATTTCAAGAGAATCTAATCCTTTTTCTGATGCACTTTCTTTTAAGTCAATAGAGTTGTTTTTTATAAATACTAAAAAATTTATTAATGAACCTAACAATGTAAATTTAATACAAAATTTGTGTTATGGTGGAATTATGGCTAGTATATCTATTGCTTTAAGTTCACCTGGTTTGGCTACTGCGATATCTCAAGCTGTTAATTCAATTATGGATATATCATCTGAGAGGATATCTTCAGTTATTTTTCCACACATAATTGATTATAACTTAACATCGGTACCAGGTAAACTTATTCAAACTGCTATGGCTTTAGGTGAAAAAATTCAAGATATTACAGTTATAGAGGCTGCTATAAAATCTGCTGAGTCTATAAGAAAATTGCTTATGGATTTAAATATACCTCTTAGGCTTTCTGATATAGAGTACTTTGATGAAAAGAAAATAGATAGGGTTGCAGATATTGCTTCGAGGTATACTTTTATGTCTTCATTACCGAGACCGGCAAGTAGAAACGAAATAAATGCATTGCTTCAAGCAGCTTTGTAATTACTTTGAGGATAGTTTATTCTTTTGTGTAGTATGTAAACAAAATTATCTTTTATCGCTTTCTTTAAATTGCTTATGTCCTTTAATGTCAAATTACTATCTGATAAATCTTCAGATAAAATTAATTGGGATAATGTATTGTCCACTTCTTCTAATATTTTTTCTGTCTCTAGGTTAGTCTGAGATTCTATAGATCTTATCTTTGCCTCTAGTTTGTCACATATAAAAATCAAGGCAGATTCCTTTGTTGATGGTTTAGGAGTATCGTATCTGAAAAATTCAATATTTACATTGGGATTTTCTTTTGTTGCTTTGTTGTAAAAGTAGGTTATTAGAGATTTTCCGTGATGCTCTAGGATTATTTTTTGTATTTCATTAGGGAGTCTGTGTTTTTTAGCTATTTCTACTCCAACTTTAGGGTGAGATTTTATTACCTCTACATATCTAAAGATATTTATATCTTCACGAGTTTTACCTTCTATGTTCTCAGTATAGTAAAGAGGATGTTCTAATTTGCCTATGTCGTGATATAATGCTCCTACTTTTGCAAGTAATGGATCTGCACCTATTGCTTCGGCTGAAGCTTCAGCAAGTATACTAACATTCAATGAGTGGTAATAAGTACCCGGAGCTTTCTTTAAAAGTTCTTTTAGTAGCTTATTTTCGGTAGAAGATAGTTCGTATAATTTGAAAGGTGTTGATATTAAAAACCAATATTCATATATTGGCAGTATTAAGAGTACTAAGAGTACATTAAAAAATGAATTAAAGAAGGAGGATAATATTGTTTCTCTTGTTATTTCTAAGCCCAATGTGTTTATATAGTGTATTGTAATGTATAATGCTAATGTGGTTATGAATATTATAAGTGCAATGAAGATAAATTCAGATCTTCTTGTGATTCTTGAAGACATTATTATTATTACTATACCTAGAGTTAGGTAATATATCACTAAGAGATATGATTGTGATATCAGTGTAAAGAATGAAATTATGTAATAGGTGCTTATCAAAAATGTAACTTTTCGTCCTGAAGTCAAACTATTTAATACAGTAAAGAAAAGAAAAGATGAAAGAAATACAACTTCATCACTAAATATATCTTTTAGATAAAATTGTAGGTAAAGTGACAATAAGAGAATAATAGTATTTATTATCATAATTGGTGAGTTTCTTACTTCTTTGAAAGAGCTTATTACTAGTGTTGTTATTAGTGCTATTGATAGTAATAGCACCTCTATGAGTAAAGTTTTTGTAAAATCCTTTTTATTTATCTCACCAAAGTATTCTTTAAGTAAATTTATTTTACTCTCGTCTATTTCTTCACCTTTTGCTAGAATTACCTCTCCTCTTGGTATATCTATTTTTTCTTTTATTTTTAGATTAGTCACATATTTTTCTGTTTCAATTTCTTGGTACATAGCATTAAATTCTGCATCTTGTTTACCTATATTGTAGAGGACCTCTGCGATTCCTTCTGATATTGTTTTTATTGTTTTTTCACCCAAAACTCTATTCAAAGCATTTTTTATTTCTTCAACTGATTTGAATGGATAGAAAAGAATTTCTTTTACCTCAACTTTATTATTCTCTTCTAATAAAAGAAGAACATTAGTGGTTTTAAGAATATTAGTTATCTTCTCTTTTTCTACTATTGCTATTTGGGTAAAAATTTTTCTTAAAATGTTTGTTAAGATGGTTTTAGGAATATTATTGAGGAATTTTATACTAATAGGTGTGTTTTGAAGCTTTGAAACTTCTTCTATAAACTTTATTGTTTCACTTATTTCTTCGTCTACACTTCTGGTTTTTATTAATATTACTGGTACGTATTTTTTAAGTTCTTCAAGTTCCATGACATTTTTAATTTTTACTTGGGTAGTAGATATTATGTTTATGTCTGATTTTTGTAAAGATATCAATCTGTTTAAGTTTTCATTGTTCTTATCCAATGTTTTGAAGTGGGAAATTATAGGTATTGGGCTTACGGTTAGAAATAAAGTTAAAAATAAAATTATTGTGAAAGGTTTTTTTAATATAAAGGATAATAATCTACTGCTATCTTTAGATTTCTTTTTTGTTTTTTTTCTCATAACTAAACTTTTTCTAGAAGCTGAGGAAATATCTTATTTATATCTCCTGCTCCTAGTAAAACTATTACAGAGTCATTATAGTATAATTTGCTTATGATATCTATTATATTTTCCTTACTTTCAACGAAAAAAGTATCTTTTTCTCTTCCAAGTTGGTATAATTCTTTTGCAATTATTTCTGCCGATAGACCTTCTATTCTTTTTTCTCTAGCGCCATAAACTTCAGTTATTACTATTTTGTCTGCTATATTTAGTGCTAGTGCAAAATCTTTATAAAGATAGTGAGTTCTTGACCATAGATGTGGCTGGAATATTGCTATTACTTGTTTTCTACCTAGATTTTTAGCAGAAGTTAAGGTAGCTTTTATTTCAGCTGGATGGTGTCCGTAATCATCTATTATAGTAACTTTTTCATCTTCGTATTTTATTTCAAATCTCCTTTCAGCGTTTTTGAAAAATTTTAAACTTTTTGCTACAAGGTTTGGATCTATCCCTAAAGAAATTGCTACACCAATAGTGGCTAAGGAATTATAAACATTGTGTATTCCTGGTAAATTTATTTCCATCTTAGTGAGTAATTTATCTTTAAAGTAAACATCAAATTCTGTTGTTTTGTGCTTTAATTGAATTTTGTCTGCGATTATATGATTACCTTCTCTTATACCATAGGTTATACATCCAACTCTTCCCGATTCCATTAAAGCTAAAAATACATTTGGATCATCGCCATTCACTATTACTGTACCTTCTTCTTTTACATTGTTTATATATGTTGCAAAAGCTTTTATTACATTGTTCATAGATTTATAATACTCAGCTATGTGATCGTTGTCAACACTTGTTATTACTCCTATATCTGGGTGAAAGTGTAGAAAACTTCCAAATGCTTCGCATGCTTCGTAAACAAAATATTTACTGTTTCCTATTCGTGCATTACCTCCTATATAAGGTAAATTACCTCCATTTGCTAAGGTTGGATCAAGTCCTGCATCTAGCAAAACTTTTGCTACCATTGAGGTTGTAGTTGTTTTACCGTGTGTTCCACCTATACCTATTGAAAAGTAATTTTTTTCAATTTCTGCTAAAAGTTCTGCCCTTGAAATAGTTTTTATGTTTAACCTTCTTGCTTCCTGAAGTTCAGGATTCTCTTCAGTTACTGCGTTTGTGTAAACTACAAGGTCTATATCTTTTGTAATGTTTTCCTTCTTATGTCCTATAAATACACTTATACCTATTCTACTTAATTCTTTTGTTTTGTCGCTTTCTACCCTATCTGACCCCAAAACTTCATATCCTTTTGATTTCATTATCAGAGCTAATGCACTCATACCAATTCCACCAATTCCTATAAAGTATATTTTTTTCATAATACCTCCATGCGTTCTAACATTAAAAAATTATCGTCAGGTTTTACATAGCTTATATTTTAATTGTTACTTTCTTGAAAAAACAATGTCATAACTTCATCTATTATTTTATCCTGAATTTCCATCATTATTTTTTCATCTTCTTCTGATGTTTCGTGATCGTAACCTATTAAGTGAAGAATACCATGAACCAATAGTCTAACAAATTCTTCTTCTGGCTCTACTTCAAATTCTTTACTTTGCTCTATTACTTTATCTATTGATATTATTATGTCTCCTAAGTAAATGTACCTTCCTATTCTTTCTCCATCAACGAAAGATAGTACATCTGTTGGATAGTCTTTACCCCTATATGTTGAGTTGTATTCTTTCATTTCTTTATTATCGCATAGTACTATACTCATTTCTACATTGTCTTTGTTTTGAGTTTTTAAAGTGTAGTCTGCAATTTGTTTTATCAAGCTGTTTTTCAAAAACTTTTTATGATAATTGTTTATAATATTTACCTTTACCATAAATCATCCTCTTTTATAGGTTGCCCAGGATTAATTGAGTATTTTACTTTCTTTTTTATTCTTCTAAGATTTTCTAAATTGCTCTCAATAAATATGCCAGGTCTTAAAGCTTCTAAATGTTTCTCTTTTATTTTTGTGTTTTTTTGTATTTTCTCTTTTGCAACGAAACTTCTAAAGGAAAATTCTTTTATCTTTTTGTCTGGTAAATTTCGTGAATTTACCGATAAAGATATTTCTATTTCTCTTATCATTTCAACCATTATTTTAAATTTTTCTGGATTTATTGATACAATATTGTCAAATGAATCATCATTTTCATCAAGTGTTATGTGCTTTTCTATTACTCTTGCTCCTAATGATGAGAAAGCTATAGGTAGTGATAAAGTTTTAGTATGGTCTGAAAACCCTACTAGTTTATGATTTTTAGGTTCTTCAAACACTTTTTTAAATTTTATAAACTCATTTATTGAAATATCTTCTGGCTCTGATGGATAGCGTGATACGCAGAACATAACTACTGTAGGAATTCCTTTCAAAAGTTTTATACTCTTTTTAACTTCATCTATTGTACTAAAACCTGTTGAAATTATGGCTACTTTTTTAGTTTTGCTAATTTCTTTAAGTAGTAGGGTATAATTTATATCTGAACTAGCTATTTTATAAATTGGTACATCTAAGCTTTTTAGGAATTCAAAACTCTCTAGATCAAGCGGTGTTGCAAAGCTAAGTAAATTTATGTTTTTGGCATACTCGAATGCCTCTTCGTATTTTTCACAAGGTAAAAAAGCTTTTTCAAAAACTTGTAAAGGAAGAAGATTCAATATATCTTCTGGTAAATATTGTTTTTGAATGTAGAACCCAGTTTTTGAAAATATCTGAAATTTTACGGCATCTGCTCCTGATTCTTTTGATTTTTCTATCAATTTTATAAGTTTACTAAAGTCACCATTATGATTTATTCCTATCTCTGCTACTATCAACACTTTATTACTTTTTTTGAATGATTCAAAATCAAACATAGTTATTTTATTTTCTCTTTTAGCTCAATTATGCCACCTTTTAGGTTTTTGACTTTTTTAAATCCCTTGGATAGCATAACTTTTGCTATGATATCACTAAAGGAACCTGTTTCACAGACTAAAAGGTATGATTTTTCTTTATCTAGTTTTTCAACTTCTTTGGGTGCTTGGAAAAAATCAATGTTAAGTGCTTCTTTACCCAGCTTTAAGTAAAGTTGTTTATCTTTTTGGAATTCTTTTTGAGATCTTAGGTCTATTATGATATCTATTTCTTCAAGCATATTACTTTAGATAGGATGGTATTGGAATACCAAGTTTTTCTCTTATTGATATTTCAAGTGATTTTACCAGTTCAGGTTTTTGTTCAAGTGATATCAGTGCTTGGTCTATCCCATTTCCTAGTTTTTCCTCTCCGTAATAATACCAATTACCACTCTTTTTTATTAATCCTAATTCTGGACCTAACTGTAGTATTTCATATATTTTTGAAATTCCTTTACCGTAGAGTATAGGTACATCTCCCACTTTAAAAGGTGGTGCTACTTTGTTTTTTGATACCTTAACTTTGCATATCATACCTATAGATTCTTCTCCTCTCTTTATATTTTCTGTTTTCCTAGTTTCAATTCTCATTGATGCATAATACTTTAAAGCAGTTCCTCCAGTTGTTGTTTCTTGAGGTCCTCCGTATGAAAAACCTGTTGATATTTTTAATCTTAATTGGTTTGTAAAAACTATTGCAGTATTTGATTTTGAGGTTATTGAGGTTAATTTCCTCATTGCTTGGCTCATAAGCCTTGCTTGTACTCCTATTGTAGCATCTCCTACTTCGGCATCTATTTCAACTTTCGGAACTAAGGCTGCAACTGAATCGATTACTATTACGTCAATGGCATTACTTCTTATTAAGGTTTCTACTATATTAAGAGCTTGTTCTCCAGATTCAGGTTGTGAAATGATTAGATCATCTAGATTTATTCCTATTGCTTTTGCGTAAGTTGGATCTAGTGCATGTTCTGCATCTATGAATGCTGCAACTCCTCCTTCTTTTTGTGCTTCTGCTATTATATGAAGACATATTGTTGTTTTCCCAGAAGATTCATGTCCGTATACTTCGGTTATTCTACCTCTTGGTATTCCACCAATGCCTGTAATACTGTCAATTACTATAGATCCTGTGGATATTGCTTTTACTTTCTCAACTGGTTGATCTTCCCCTAGTATCATTATTGATCCTTCGCCGTAGCTTTTCTTTATTTTACTTATTGCTTCTAGAATTGCTTTCTTTTTTGATTCTTTATCTTCTCCTGACATAATTTATTCCTCCAGTTATTCTAATTGTAAACAAAATTTATTTTGTTTGTAAAACATAAAAATAAATTTAGAAAGCTAGCTTTTTGAAGCGCTATGGTATTTATGATTAACTGTTTTTAAATTTCTCTCTTAGTTGTTTTGCCAATTCAATCATGTTTTTCAGTGATGGTATAACCTCTTCCCATTTTCTTGTTTTAAGTCCGCAGTCTGGGTTTATCCAAAAGTTTTTAGGATCTATTACTTTTAATGCTCTTAATACGACTTTTTCCATAGTGTCTATTGAAGGTATTTCGGGAGAATGAACATCATATATACCTAAACCTATTTGATGATCGTAATTAAAGTTTTCAAATGCTTCAATTAAGTTTCCTCCACTTCTTGATGTTTCAATACTTATTACATCTGCATCAAGTTCGTAAATTTTATCTATTATTTCGCTGAATTCAGAATAACACATGTGAGTATGTAATTGTACTTCAGGTTTTGTTTTCGATGATAGTTTAAAAGCTTTTATTGACCAATCAAAGTATTCTTTCCAATCTCTTTTCTTTATAGGTGCTTTTTCTCTGAAAGCTGGTTCATCTATTTGTATTACCTTTATGTTATTTTTTTCTAGTTCTTTTATTTCGTCATTAATTGCTAGGGCTATTTGGAAGGCTGTTTCTTTTTCAGGTATATCTGTTCTTTCATAACTCCAAGCTAGTATAGTAGTTGGACCAGTTAAAATTGCCTTTACGGGTTTTTTAGTTAAACTTTGTGCATATAATATTTCGTCTAGTACTAAGTTTTGATTTCTGTAAATATCTCCGTAGATTATAGGTGGTCTATATACTCTTGTACCGTATGATATTACCCAGCCGTTTTCAGTTGTTGTTATTCCTTCCAATTTTTCTGCAAAATATTCAACCATATCACTTCTTTCAAATTCTCCATGTACTAATACATCTATTCCTAATTCTTCCTGAATTTTTATAGCATCTTGTATTTTTTGTTTTATGAAATTCTGGTACTCTTCTTTTGAAATTTCTCCTTTTTTATATTTTTGTCTCATTTGTCTTACTTCTTCCGTTTGTGGAAAACTTCCTATAGTTGTTGTTGGAAAGATTGGCAGTTTTAATATTTCATCTTGTATTTTTATTCTTTCTTTGTAAGGCTTCTCTCTTGAAAAATCACTTTCTTTTAGATTTCTTACTCTTTCTTGTACTTCTTTATTGAACCAATGTGAGTTATTGTGTTTATAATTATTCCATTCTTCTACTGTTTTATCACCATTAATATATGATCTAATGTGATTTATCTCTTTGATTTTTTCAATAGCAAAAGCTAATCTTTCTTTTATTGATGGATCTAAATTTTCCTCATTCTCTACTGTATATGGTAAATGAAATAGAGGACCAGCATTTGAAATCCATATCTCTTTTGCGGGAATGGAATTTTCTATATCGGATATTTTTTGAGATATCCTTTTTATATCATCTTTCCATACAGTTCTACCATCAACTACTCCTAGTACAAGTATTTTATCTTTGATTAAGTTTTTAAGGTTCTTTAAGTTCTCTATTGTGTTTTTTCCATTTCTTATTGTATCAACTCCTATTCCCCATATTGGTGTTTTTAGTATTGTCTCAAGTGTTTCTCTCTCTATATCGTCATAGTATGTAATAACTAGTAAATTACCTTTTTTTGCAATTTCAGAATAGACTGTATTTATAAAGTTTCTTTCTTCTTCTGTTAATTCAAAAACTAATGCTGGTTCGTCAATATGAATGAAAGGAGCTCCTTCACTTGTTAATGTTTCAATTATTTGAGAATATACTTTTGATAAACTGTTTGCTAATAGAGAGTAATCTTTAATTCCTTTTGATAATTTTATTAAAGTAAATGGACCTACGACGAATGGTACTGCTTTTGGTGATTTGTTTTTCTTATATTCTTCAAGTGGTTTATTCCAACTCAATTTGAAATTGTAGTTATCTATTGTGGGTACTACGTAGTGATAGTTTGTATTGAACCATTTTTTTATAGGTAGTGCGTTTTTACCTCTTACCAAGGAGTAATAGTCATTTAAGTTTGAGGGTTTACTATATATTCCTAACATTATTGCAGCGTCAAGTATGTTATCGTATCCTGTTATTTCTCCTACGGGGTAATAATCCATGTTTGAGTAAAAAGTTATTATTTCTCTTTGAATTTCATCTAAAGCTTTTTGAGTTTCTTCTTGCGATATTTTTCCAGCCCAAAATGCTTCTAGTGTTTTCTTGAATTCTTTATTTTTACCTAATCTAGGAAATCCATAAACATAAGATTTCATTCCATACCTCCCATAAAATTTCTAGATATTGTAAATGATCTATTTTGTATATTCCAATAATTTTTTAGAAAAACTTTCTTAAGGTAGTTAAGAAAAATTTTCCCTAAGATCTTTTATTTTATTGATAATTAGTATGTTATTTTTTAGAATTATCTAAGCATGTTAGATCAAATCCAGGAAGATATAAAAAAGTGTACTGATAAGGATATATTTGTTATAATACTTAATAAACTCGGTTTTATGAAATTTAATTCTTCTTTACCAGGGAAGTATAGAGATAAGTATGATCCTTCTAGATTGCCTACTATGTATGTAAATCTTAATGATAGAATTTTAAAAACTCTTTCTGAGATTGATAAACTACTTATATATACGAAAGGTATTGAATTAAAGCTTTATTCTTCTCATGAGCAAAGGAGGCTTATAGAATATATTACCACTAAGATTTTGGATTTTATAGGTAAATCTGATGTGGTTCATATCAATAATATTATTATGGAATTAGTTGATAATGCTGAGAAAGCAAACTTTTTGAGTGTTATAAAGGAAAATAATATAGATACTCCTGTAGGTGAAGTAGATCTTATACTTAATAATCGTAAAGAAATTGTTGAACTTTGTAAGAGTTTTGATAAGTGGGTAAAGATTTCATGGAAATTTTCTAAGGAGATTTTCAAAGTAGAGGTGAGCAATAATGTACCAATTCCACAAACTGAAGCTAAGAAGCTTAGAGAGAAGGCAACTTCAGATATAATGACAATAGTGGATGGCTTCTCTGAAAATGAGTTTGATGAAGACAAACTTGGTGCTGGTTTAGGTTTGTATTTTGTAAAATTTTTTGTAGATGATTTAAAGCAAAAAGATATTGAAACAATTTTTAGAATCTATTCTACTGATAAAATAACTTATGCTACAGTTACCTTGTTCTTTGAAAAATTTTAAGATATTACATTTATTACGAAAATTTTAACATGAAGTTCTTTAGGTTAATGGTATGTTTTATCGCTTTATTTTTTATTAAAAATCTTAATGTTCACTGTGCTACTAATACTAATATCGTAATTTTTTCTTTAGATTACGCTACTGTCGTCAATGAGAAGTATACATTTCTTACTTCTATAAAATACTCTTACGAAGAGTATCCAGAATTTTTGTATGCTGAATATGTTACTAAGTCTTTGAGAGGGGTACCTTTCAAATATGATATAGGTTCAAGTGGTTTTTCAAAGATCTTCCTTAGAGATGGTGGTTATGTGGTTAGTTATAAGGTTTCCTTTAAGCAAGGTGATCTTAGAATAAAAGAAAGTTTTTCTAATGATAAGAATAAAGGTTTTAGTTTGAAGATTTCTTATAGCGACGGTAGGATTACAAACTATTCTTCTGAATTTATTCAAGTTTTAGATATTCCTTCTCTTTTATTTTTTCTAAGTAAGAGTGATTTGGATTATGTTTTGAATTACAATATTTTCTACGGAGGTAGTATAACTAATTTATATGCTACTAATATAAATAGTTTGGAATATAGTTGGGACGAAGAGAAGAAGAATTTTTTGAGATTTAAAAAGATTTCTGACAAGCTTGTAATTGATAGATTTAGATTTGAGGGAGTGACGTTAGGAATTTTTACTAATGCTACTATTGAAGGAAGGCTTTTTGATGCTAAAGTTATTTATGAAAATATGATATTATCAAATAAATAAGAGGCAGATTATGGAAAGTGAATTTTTCAAAAAACACGGTAAGATATATGATGAGGGTAAAGTAATATTTAATGAAGGTGATTATGGTAAAGAAATGTTTATAATTGTTGAAGGTAAAGTTAAAATCGTTAAGAAAGTTGGTAATATTGAAAAAGTTTTAATGGTTTTGGATAAAGGTGATTTCTTTGGTGAGATGGCCTTGGTTGAGGATAAACCTAGATCTGCCTCAGCAATTGCGCTGACAACATGTAAATTGATCGTTATAGATAAAAATTTACTTAAAAGTCTTATCATGAGAAATCCAGAATTTGCATACAAGATGATTATAAAAATGTCTCAGAGAATTAGGGAAACAAATAAACAAATAGAGGAAATGATAAAATATGATGCTAAAACAAGAATAATAAATGAACTTGTTAAGTCTTTAACTGAAAAAAATTATAAGGAGTTCTCAAAATTGATAGAAGATGTTAGTGGTTTTGTTGGAGTTAGTAAGGAGGAGGTTAGTCAAACTATTAGAGAACTTGTTTCTTCGGGAGTTATAACACTAAGAGGTGGGATGATATCCTTTAATAAGGATGAAATGTATAAGATATCAAAGTTCTTGAATATTTCAAGACCAAAGTACGAATTGTATTAATTGAGGGTGTTTGAAAATTTTATATTACCTATTTTCTTAAGCAATTAAGGAGGTATTAGTAGAAGGGTAGAACTCTTTTACTGAAATAAAGGAAGGGTAAATCCTAAAAATAGTTTCTCAAACTTTTTAAAAATCAATTCTTAACTCTATCAGGAATAGTAAATAATTTTCTTATAGAAGTTGTAGCCTACTTTGGATGGCTAAAGGGAAGGGCGTAGCCGTCCTGTTGAATCTTAAGGGTGGGTGGGCG